>JBDHGH010000006.1:0-43065 GCA_039589995.1 Gemmatimonadota bacterium
GCCCAAAGCGCCCACGAAGGCGACATCGGGGTTCGACGGGTGGAGCCTGATACGATGGATGCGCTCGGTGCCGTCTAGTCCCAAGTGCTCCCAGTTGCGACCGGCGTCCATCGACCGGTAGATGCCGTTCCCACCGCCCGACACGCTGTTCCGCGGGTTCCCTTCCCCGGTCCCCACCCAGACGATGTCCGGGCTGGCCTGAAAGATCGCGATCTCGCCGATGGCGTGGACCGGTTGATCGTCGAACAGCGCCTCCCATGTCAGCCCGCCGTTCATCGACTTCCAAACGCCGCCGGCGGAGGCACCGACGTAGACGATCTGGGAATTCGATTCCACCGCATTGACCACTGCGATGCGGCCGCTCATGCCGGCGGGGCCGATGGAGCGCGCCTGCATGCCGGCGAGCAGTTCGGGATCGATTTGTGCCTGCAGCGGGGAGACGAGCGCGGCGATCAGTGTCAGGGCCGCGGTCACGGAGATGAGACGGCGGAGCATGGTCAGCCTCCTGCGTTACGACCGATTATGGAGTGTTGGGACCGGACAAGGTATTGGTCGGGATAGGTGCTGGCCAGCGTTGGTCGGGTGCGGTAGAAGCCTCTCGCTTCATGTCGCGCAGGTGAGGCATCCATGCGTGACAGGCAAGCGGCGCTCCAAATGTCCGCTGCGAGACTTCTACCGCACCCTCCCTTTCGCGATTGGCCATATTCTCGAACTCTTGCTCGAGATGTGGGCGCCTAACTCAGCCAAGGAGGCTGGTAGAAAGACTGAAGGAATGCGATACGCAGCTAGTCTTCGAACCCCCAATTTGCGATCACCATGAACGGGAACATCCCGCCCTCCTTGATGATGTTGATCAGGCCGATCTGCACGCCGTTGGCTCGCTCCGCATAGTTCACGATGGCGACCTGCAATCCGTTGATCCGCCCGGCACTGTTGAAGCCACCCCATTGCAGGCCCTGGATCTCGCCTTTGTTGATGTTTACGAAGGCGGACTGCCAGCCAACGAAAGAGCCCCCCACGATATTGACCGCACCCCACTGCACACCCTTCATGTCCCCAGTCAAATGATTCCCCAGCCCCAGGTCGAACCCTGTCATCGATGCGTTCTTGCCGTACAGCAGATTGAACCGAAACGCCGAGATGCTCTGATCTTCCTTGACGATCTGCACGGGGTTCACGAGCGCCAGGTTGATGGGTTTCTGCGCCGCGGCAGGCGTAGTGACGATTCCCAGCACAAACACGAACACCGCAACCGATCCAAGCCGTTTCATCTTACCCTCCTGTCGATCAAGGTTGTACCTCGCTCATCATCCGCTTCACGGAGGACATGGGCAGACAGCGTTAGTAGGCCCGATGGTAGGGCTACTGCAAGATGCTAATAGAGCGCAGGCGTCGCCATCCCTTCCCAGAACCCACCGCAGTCCCGACATTCTTCGGGCATGACTGGGAGCCCTTCTTATCAACGCCTGTTCGCCGAGCTGAAGCGCCGCAACGTCTTTCAAGTTGCCGCTGTGTACGGCGCCACGGCGTTCGTCATCATCGAGGCGAGCGACCTCGCCGGAGCGTCGGTCACCTGCTCGAATTTGCTCGAGGTTCGGGCCTCGTTACTCGATCTCCTCGAGCAGCGCCTGGAAGCGCGGGTGGTCCCGAAGTCGGTCGAAGTCCGGGTCGGTGCGAAGTCTGAAGGGCGTGATCTGGGGGCTCATGACTGAAAGCTCGCGCTCGATCAGATCGATCGCTTCATCGGTATGCCCCAGGAAGGTGTAGACCTGCACAAGCCGGAGGGCCACGCGGTCTCTGTCGAGGGCTTCGCCGGGCCAGAGCTCGATGGCGAGTTCGCCCTCCTGAATCGCCCGCTCCTCCTCCCCCGCAAGGGCAAGGGCAACTCCGAAGATAGAGCGGTTCCATGCTACGGCTAGATCGCGGTAGCCGACCTCTGCCATCTCGAGGGACCCCTCGAGTCGTGCCGCCCATAGAGCCACCAACGAATCGGCGTGAACGGCGAGCATCTCGGAATCGTCTCTGAGAATGGCTACTTCAGTGAGAAATAAATTTCGAGAGTAAGGGTCCTCGGCAAATACCGAGTCTTGGGCGATTCGCTCGAGTGCACCGGCGTCGCGGCTCAGGCGCGCAAGCTCCCCCCGACCTGAGGTCCGCCGCCCGAGCAGAGAAGGAGGACCATGCTCGGCAAAGTCCCTGACCGTCGCAGTGTCACCGAGCCCCCACAGATAGATCCACATCCGAACGGCAGCGGTTTCGCCGTCGTCCGGTGCCAACGCCGCGGCACGGTCGACGAAGGTAGCCGCTTCCGTGAACCTTCCCCTATTCCTGAGCACGTTCGCGAGGTACTCGGCCGCTTTTGATTGGAACGGGTCCAGCGCAAGGGCCCTGCGGAGTAGAGTTTCTGCCTCCTCCCAGCGTCCCTGGCGAGCACGAACTCTACCCAACTGGTAGACCGCATCAGGATCGTTGGGTCGAAGTTCCAAGATGAGATCGAGCTCCCGGGCAGCTCGGTCGTAGTCCAAACCCACCGCCCGATAGTAGGTGGCCTGAGCGAATCGCGTCTCTATGGCCTCAGGGGCTAGCGCGCGAGCCCGGTCGAGAGCTTGAGTGACCGTGTCATGAAACTCGGGATTGACGACGCAACGCATGTAGCAGTACCAGCTTCTCACTTCCGCCAGTCGCGCCCAGGCGGCCGCAAAGGCGGAGTCCAGGGTCACAGCGCGCTCGAAGGCGGCCATGGCGTCTTCGTCCACGCCCAGCGTTTTGAAGTTTTCCCCACGAAGGAAGTGCTCGTACGCATCCTCGTCTTCTGTGGGCTTTTGCGCGATCTGTTCCTGCTGCTCAGGCGTCAGTGCAACCTGCAGAGCCGCGGCGATCTGGCGGGCGACGTCCTCCAGGATCTCGAACAACTGGTCCAAGCTGAACTCTCGGGCGTAGGCCTCGGCCCAAAGCTGCTTGCCCGTCGCGGCATCGGTGAGCTGCACGTTGAGACGTATGCCGTCGGCAGCCTTAAGCAGCGATCCCTGCAGCACGGTCGCGACGCCGAGCTCACTCCCGATCTCCTGCGAACTCTGGTCGGTGGACGCGTAGCGCGCCACCGATTTTGCGCCGATGACTTCCAGTTCGCTGATCTTGGTGAGCTGAGTGAGGATCTCGGTGTGGAAGCCTTCGGTCAGGAACCCCGTCTCTTCCCCTTCCGGGGCTGCACTTCTCAAAGGCAGCACCGCAACGGACGCCGGGCCCAACGAGTCCGGCTCCTCCGGATTGAGCAGGAGCCAACCCACGGACACCGCACCCCACAGAGCGAGGGCGAACAAGCCACCCACGAACGCGTTTCGCCAGGTGAACGTCCGCAGCCAACCTCCCGCAGGCTCGATGACGCCAGCTTCGGTGTCGGGGAGCAGAGTCGGATCGCGTTGTGTGACGACGGGCAGTCCACGCTGCAGGAACGCCGTAGCCAGAACGATAGGAAGGCCCACGAGGAGTACGGCCAGGAGACCCCGGTAGACCCACCACGGAAGTCCCAGCTGGCCACTGAACTGGTCCGCGGCCTCGAGAGCGGCCCACGACACACCCAGGTACACGACCAGGACCTGCCAAAGGCCACGCCTATGGATCTCGTGGAAGAACTTCTGGAAGTTCGACATGGGCCACCGCGTTCGAGGATATGGGCTACTGTAACATGGACACCTAGCGGAGGGAGAGCAACGAGGCTAGCGGTGGCGGTCGCCACCTCCTCGAACGCGAAGGGTCGGCCATCATTACTCGGGGTACCCGATTCGGCGGAGCAGGTCTTGGAATCGCGGATCTTCCCGCAACGCCGGCTCACGCGTGAGGTCGATGCCGAGGCCGAATATCGGGCAGCGAAGAAAGAGTAGCGGAAAGGCACGTCCGGGCACGTACGCGTTATCCAGAGTGGTCCTAGCGTCGAACTCAGCCTCCACCTGCCGCACTGCGCCTTCCGTATCACCCAAAGCAATCAAGAGCTCGGGAAAGAACGTGTTGAACCTGCTTGCTGTATCCTGGCGAATTTCGCGTAGAATCTCACGAGCGCGCTCAGTTCGACCCATCACAGCGTTGATGTATCCGAGATCGGGGTACCAGTAATCGGCATTGGCGTTGGCCACACGATCATACTCGGCGAGCGCACGACCGTGGTCTCCCATCCGTAAGTAGGCGGAGCCAAGGACGACCCGGGTCCCCACGGAGGTGGGACTTTGCTGCAAGAATTCTTTGGCGAGGTCGATCGCACGCTCGGGTTGCCCGTCGCACACGAACAGGTTAGCCATTTCAAGCGTCAGACCGTACTTGAACGGCTGCTGTTCCTGGACCCGCTCCAAGCTGGCGATTGCATCTCGAAAACGGCCTGCCGCCGTAAGGTAGCGCGCGTAGGCAAGGTGATGTGAGTTAGGGTCGAGTTCCATGGCTCGGTTGAGCTCAGCCTCAGCCCCTGCCCAGTCGAGATCGTCATGCAGCAACGAGCTCGCGAGAACCGCATGCGCTAGCGACTCATCCGGATCGAGCTCCAATGCCGCTAGTGCCTGCGCCTTCGCGCTGTCGTAGTGTGCTCGATCGCCTCTGTTGGCCACGACCCAGTAGCCGTCGGCTAGCTCAGCTCGGGGCGGGGCCCAGTTCGGCGCAAGAGCGATCGCCTGGCGCAGATAGGAGATGGCCGTCCGCAACGATTCCCTGCCTAGCCCGACGGTACCGGTGCGGCCATAGACCCTCCCGTTCACGTAGGCGTCCACCGCCTGGGGATCGACGTCGCCAGCCGCCTCCACGACATCAAAGGCGTGCGGGTCGAGACGGATCCAGACTTCAGTCGCGATCAAACGGGCCACTTCCTCCTGCAGTTTCAGAATGTCACTCAGAGGGCGTCGGTAGTCCTCCGCCCAAAGGTGCTGGTCCTCCGCCGCCTCGATCAGCTGGATGCTGATGCGGGCCTCCTCATCCGCCGTCACCACCGTTCCCTCTATCAGATACTCGGCGTCCAGCTCTCTCCCGATTTCCGGAATCGGCGGCCTCTCGTCCCGATAGCGCCGTCCGGAGGTGTAGGACCTCACTTCTAGTGACTTGACCCTGCTTAGCTGGGCGGTCAGCAAGTCGGTAAGTCCAGCGACAAGCGATTCGTGTGCAGGATCACTGGCCAGGGGCAGCACCGCGATCGACAGAGCTGCAGGGTAAGAGCCGCCCTGTGTCGGAAGCAGGACCAACCGCCCGACGGTAAAGCCCCCAACAACGAGTGCCAAAACAGCCAGCAGCTGAACCACCGGCTGTCGCAGGTGCGTTCCGATCGGCCTCCGACGCAGTGTAGCACCCTTAGTCAGTGCTTCGACAAACTCACCTGCGACGGCGAAGCGATCCTTCGGGTTTTTCTCAAGCGCCTTGGAGACCGTGTCCTCGACTTCGGTCGGGACGTCCCGCGCTTGCCTTAGCGGCGCCGCGGGCTCCAGCAGGTGACTGGCTATGACCTCCCGTGCAGTTCGTCCCGTGAAAGGAGGTCTGCCCGCCAGCAACTCGTAGAGCACACAGGCCAACGAGTAGATGTCGCTTCGCGCATCGACCTCGCTTTGCCCCGTCGCCTGTTCCGGACTCATGTAACCCGGTGTTCCCACCGCGATACCCGTCTTGGTGACTTGGTCACCGCCCGCAACATCGATCGCACGCGCGATGCCGAAATCCGCCACCACCGCATGACCCGCCTGCACAAGGATGTTCTCGGGCTTGATGTCGCGATGCAGTACACCCTGCTCGTGGGCGTAGCCCAACGCAGAACCGACTTCCCGCGCGATCTGCAAAGCATCGTCCAGCGAGAGTTGCTCTTCCCGATCGAGCCATTCCCGCAGCGACTCGCCCTCTACGTAGGGCATCACGTAATAGAGGAAGCCGTCTGCCTCGCCGGAATCGTGTAGGGGAAGGATGTGAGGATGGCTCAGCTTGGCGGCGATCTCGATCTCACGCAGAAAGCGGTCGGGACCGACGGCCGAGGCTAGCTCGGGAAGCAGGACTTTGATGGCGACCTTGCGCCGATGTTTTAGATCATCAGCAAGGAACACGATCGCGTATCCGCCACGACCCAACTCGCGCTCGATCGCGTAGCGATCAGTCAGCGCAGCCCGAAGGCGGTCCAGAAAGTCGGCCATTTGGTTACTCGTTCCTGGAAATGGCGGTCGCGGTCATTCAGGGAAAGGGATTCGGGAGAGTAAGTCTCGAAACCTTCCAGTACCTGCCACAGGCTACGTCTATGGATCTCGTGGATGAACTTCTGGAAGCTCGACATCGGGCCACCGCGATCGAGGTAAGGGGTGCTACAAGATGCTGACTGAAGCTAGGAAGAGCAACGTGCGATTGGTTTTCTTTTCGACCCCCGCCGCCGGTCGCTTGGCTAGAAACTCAACCGCGCTCCCCTTCCCAGAGCCCGTGACAACCCCGATATTCTTCCGTCATGACCGGGAGCCCTTCCTACCAACGTCTGTTCGCCGAGCTGAAGCGCCGCAACGTCTTTCGAGTTGCCGCTGTGTATGGCGCCACAGCGTTCGTCATCATCGAGGCGAGCGACCTCGTCTTCCCGCGCATTCCGCTGCCGGAGTGGACGATTGCTCTCGTCGTTTGGCTCGCGCTCCTGGGCCTTCCGCTCGCGCTGGCCCTCGCCTGGGCGTACGAGCGGACGCCGGAGGGCATCAAGGCCACGGACCCGGCGGTGACGGCCGAACTCGACGCCATCGTGAGGCAGCCGCTCCGCAGCAGGTGGCCCGCCGGCATCGCCGCCCTCTTGGGCATCGCGCTTCTCGCGCTCGCTGCGTGGTGGACGCTCGCTCGAACCGGTCCCGGTGTCCGCTCCTACGACTCCATCGCGGTGCTGCCGTTCGCCAACATGAGCGGCGACCAAGACAACCAGTACTTCAGCGATGGACTCGCGGAGGAGTTGATCAACGCCCTCGCCGGCGTCGAGGATTTGAAGGTAGCCGGCCGGACGTCATCGTTCGCGTTGCGGGACCAGAACCTGGACCTGCGTACTATCGGCGACACGCTCGATGTCGAAGCGGTGGTCGAAGGAAGCGTCCGACGATCCGAGGATCGGGTGCGGATCACGGCGCAGCTCATCGACGCCGAGACGGGGTTCCACCTGTGGTCCGAGGAATACGACCGGGACATCACCGACATATTCGTGGTCCAAGAGGAGCTGGCGCAGTCCATCGTGCGGGCCCTCATCCCACGGCTCGGGGGTGACACGGACCGGCTCTACCGTGGCGGAACGTCGGACATCCTGGCGTATGAACTGTACGTGGCCGGTCGGCAGAAGTGGTATACACGACGGCTCGCGCTCGTGTGGGAGGCGATGGATGACTTTGAGGAGGCCGTTGCGCGGGATCCGGAGTTCGCCCTCGGTTGGAGCGGGCTTTCGGACGCGATCGATGCTCTCGCGTTCCGGGACACCCGAGCGCAACCGCTGGTGCCGCGAGCCAAGATGGCGGCACAGCGAGCCGTGCTCCTCAACCCGGATCTGGCCGAGGGTTGGGCCTCGTGGGGCGTTCTTGCGTTCGAAGCGGACCGGGACTGGCCCACGGCAGAGCTCGCGCTGAAGCGAGCGATTGCGCTCAAGCCCTCGTACGCGTATGCCCGCGCCATGCTGGGCAGCATGCTCCGAAACCAAGGGCGGACTAAGGAAGCGATCGAGCAGCACCGATCGGCGCTGGCGCTCGATCCGCTCTCACCTGTCATCAACGGAGTGCTGGGAATATCCCTGGTCGTGGCGCGCCAGTACGGCGAGGCCCGTGCACAAGTCGAACGCACGCTCGCTACAGGCGGAGAACCGGAGTTCGCCCACGCCGCGTTTCTTCTCTGGGGGCCCCTGATGGGACTGACCGGGGAAGAGATGGCGAATCACGCCGTCGTTCTCGCGCGGTTGCTGGGCGCCGCGGATCCCGATATCGCCGCCGAGATCGGGCACGCCCTCGCGAGTGACGGGATGGACGAAGAACTCCTTTCCGAGGCGCGAGACGCCATGGCCACGCTGATCGCGGACAGCGTTTTCACTGTCCGGCAGATCATCGTGTTGTACACGGGTCTCGGAGACCACGAGAAGGCACTGCAATGGATCGAGAGCGCCGCCGGCGCCAACGACCTCTCGTTGGGACTCCTCGGCACCGACCCGGCGCTCGATCCGCTCAGGGATGACCCCCGAATGCAACGCCTGATGGACGAGCTCGGCCTGCCTAACGGCTACGACGCGGCGGCGGACGCGTACGAGCCGGAGAAGGTGCCATGAAGGCTCGGTGGGCCGTCTGTATCGAAGTGCTGGACCAGGCCGGGTGTTGGCCAGCGTTGGTCCCTGGCTAGAAGCTGACCCGCGCTCCCAAAAGGAAAGACCGACGCTGGCCGATCCACTGCGGACGGTCCAACGACGTACTTGAGACAGCCTCGCCCAGTAGAACGAGGGAAGCACCACTAAATGATGCCATGTGCCAGACCTCAACGCCCGGCCTCAGAAGGCCGGGCGTTTCAGCAGCTTGAGGTTGGGTAACTTAACTCAATTCGTGCTTCCCGATCCCACCGAGGTGAGTTCCTTGGTGCCAGTGCCGGAACCCATCTGCGCCGGCAATCGGAACTCGCGCAGCACCACATGATGCGGCGCGTCCTTCATCACGTGGAAGGTCGACGTACCCGCTTCGTCGCCATCCAAAGGCACCAGTTCGACGACGAACGTGTCGAACGTTCCCGCAGGGCACTCGGTGGTCTCGCTACCGGTAACGGAGACCTTGAAGGGGCGCACCTTCTGACGCTCTGCATCGAAGGTGCGTAGCGTGGTTTCGTACCCCACCGCCAACGGGATTCCCGCCAGAGAAACCTCCAGGCCTGACCCGTCGGCGAAGACCGGCGCCTCGAGCTCTACATCGATTGGCGCCGTCTGGCCCATCGCCACCATCTCGCCGGTGACCGTGGCCTCGGTGTATTCGAGGCCGACGGTGGCCATCCCACCGACGCCTCTTCGCACGGGAGCGAGCGTGGCTTTGTCCAGTTCCAAGGTGTCGGTCATCGTGCCCATCGGCAGAACAGAGACATCTATCACCCGCCACACTGCGCGGTCCACTATCGAGCTCGCCTCGATGGTCCGGGTTCCGGCGATCTCGATCTCTTGACCCATCGTCTGCAGCTTGATCGTGTACTCCCATGTGCCAGCCTCGATCACTCCTCCGTCCGTGTAGGGAAGTGGTTTAACCCAGACCTCTGCCTCGGCGAGAGTCATCTCGGCCAGGGTAACGGTGCCGACGTCCACCGTTAGGGCCGCCAGTCTCTCAGCAATGGGTGCCGGCATCTCCTCCTGGTAGCGGCCGAAGAGGTGTTTGGCGAAGAACGTCTCCATCGCAACGGCGATGGCGAGCCGGTTCTCGCGACCGGCGAAGCCGTGGCCTTCGTCTTCGGCCAACATGTACTCGACCTCGCGGCCCAGGTCGCGCAGGGCCACGACGATCTGCTCCGATTCGCGTTTGTTCACCCGCGGATCGTTCGCCCCTTGGATGACCAGCAAGGGTGCAGCGATGCTCTCGGCGGAGAACAGCGGCGATTGCTCCATCAAGCGCTCGACGTCGGCCGGGTTGTCGGCATCGCCCAGCCGAACGGCGAACATGTTCCTAATGGGCGCCCAGTACGGTGGGATTGATTCGAGCAGCGTGATCAGGTTGGACGGCCCGACGTAAGAGATACCCGCTGCGTATACCTCCGGCGTGAACGCCACCCCGGCCAGGGTCGCGTAGCCACCATAAGAGCCACCGAAAATACCGACGCGGTTCGGGTCCGCTACACCTTCATCGATCAGGTACTGCACTGCATCCGTGATGTCGTGCTGCATGGCGCCGGTGCCCCATTCCTTGTTGCCGGCGTTCAAGAACGTCTTCCCGTAGCCGGTGGAGCCTCGGAAGTTGGGTTGCAGCACGGCGTAGCCGCGGTTGGCCAGGAACTGGGTGTACGGATCGTAGCCCCAGATGTCGCGCGCCCATGGGCCACCGTGAGGTAGAATGATGACCGGAAGGTCGCCCGGTACGGCACCCCGCGGGAGTGTCAGGTACGCCGGGATTTCGAGACCGTCACGGGCTTTGAAGCGCACGGGCTTCATGAACGCGAGGTGATCGCTCGGTAGCTCCGGTCGTGAGCGATAGAGCAATTCGACATCCCCGGTTTCGCGATTGTACAGATAGGTCGAGCCCGGATCGACATCCCGCGCTACCCTCACGATGACGAGACTCTCGTCTTCTGTGGAGGAGCCCAGCGAGATCGCACCCTCCGGCAGCTTGTTGCGCAGCAACTCGAGGTCGTGCTCAGCCTCCTTCGTCTTCGGGTATATACGAATGGTGTCGCCCACGTAATACGTTGCGATGATCTCATCGGTGACGTCCGAGAACTCGGCACCGCCGAAGTCCACCCGCTTCTCGGGATCCGATTCGACGAACTCCTCAGCGCCGGTCTCCGGGTTGAAGAGGATCAGCCGCGCCAGATCGACATCGTCACCTTTGTTGGTGACCATGTAAACCCGCTCGCCATCAGGGTGAAACCGAACCGGCCCACAGCTCTCCTCGTTGCTGCAGCTGTAAACCTCGGTCAGCGCTGCTCTATCGACGCGAAGGATCTGGGTGCCGCCATCCGAACCGATCTTGACGCCAAGGCGGACGTTGCCGGCCAGATCCGTCGACCACCCCGCCACGCTTTCGCTGTTCTCGAGAACCAGTTCGCGCTCGCCGGTGTTAAGGTCGATACGGTAGACATCGTGCACCTGAAGATCACGATCGTTTATACCAACGATCATCTTGTCCGGCGTCGCCTCTGGTACCGAGAAAATGCGCGCCTGAATGCTCCCATAGGGAGTCAGGTTTAGGGCGGGCGGAACGCCGGTCTCTGGCTCGGGCGCAGCCGTCGGGTCGACGGCGTAAATGTGGTAGTTCTCGTTCCCACCCTTGTCCTGGACGTACAGCACGACCCGGCTGTCCTGGCTCCAGAAGTACCCGGACACCGGCCGTTCGGTATCCGCCGTGAGCGGGCGAGCGGCATCAAAGGGCTCGTCGACGCCCTTCACCCAGATGTTCATCACGTCCTTGTAAGGCTTGCGGAACGTGATGTAACGGCCGTCGGGAGAGATCGACGCGGAGGCGATTTCCGGGTCACCGAAGAAAAGCTCCCGATCGATGAGCGGAGGGAGCTTCTCCAGGTAATCCGTGTTCGCCTCCTGGGCCGCGGCCTGACCCGTCGCAGTCAAGAGCGCCGCCCCTATTAAAGCGAGCAGTATTCTTCTCATTTCTACCTCCTAGAGCGTCGGTTCTCGACCCAACGCAACGGCTCCTGCTAGGGAACCGTCACCAGAGCCGGCGTGAACTCATCCCATCCCCAACAATACAGAGAGCCGAGCTCGGTGATGCCGCACGTCCGTTCGGTTCCGGCAACGATCGACTCGAATTTCAGTCCACCCATAACCGGAACGGGTGTGGTGTTGCACGGGAAGTCGCCGAAACACGGTTGGGACGGTGAGTCGCTCCCGAGCTGGCCGGCCCGAGAAAGCCCCCAGCAGTACGCCGCACCATCCGTAGTGAGAGCGCAGCTGTGAAACCCACCCGAACTGATGGAGGCAAACGTGAGGCCGCCCAACACCGGAACGGGCATCGATGTCTTGGCGTCCGATCCCTGTGAACCGTCGCCCAGCTCTCCCAGAGGACCGAACCCCCAACAGTGAGCGGTGCCGTCGAGCGCGATGCCGCAATTGTGGAGCAACCCGGCATCGATCGAGCTGAAACTCAAAATACCCGGCACCCGCACCGGAGTGATGCTGTTGACGCCGACCTGGTTGAACCCCCAACAGTACGCCAGATCTGTCGATGACAACCCGCAACTTTGCCCGTAGGCGAAAGCGCTCATCGATTCGAATTCGAAGCCACCCCTGACTCGAATCGGTGTCCTGCTGCACGGGGTTGGGCCGTTGCAGGTTTGTGTTGTGGAGTCGTTGCCCAGTTGGACATGCTCGTTGTTGCCCCAGCAGTACCCCTCGTTGTCCGTCGTCGCACCGCACACGTGGTTCTCGCCGGAAGACACCATCGCAAACGTGTGCCCGCCGTCGACCAACAGAGGGGTCTTGCTGCACGGTATGAAAGTCGGACCACACGTTTCCGTCGGTTGGACGGTGCCCAACTCGCCGAAGATGTCCGAGCCCCAGCAGTAGGTCGCCCCCGTCGAGGTCACGCCGCACGAATGGTGTTCGCCCGTCGCGATCGAGGTGAACGTCAACCCACTGACCACGGCCACTGGCGAGTCGCTTCCAACCTCCGAGCCGTCACCAAGCTGGCCGTGGGAGTTTCTGCCCCAACAATAAGCGGCACCGCCGGTCGTCACGGCGCAGATGTGACCGGACCACACCGAGACAAGAGACATCGGCGTCGCCGTGGCGACGGTGATCCGAGAGCTGCCTTCATTACCACTGAAGTTTGCGGTGATCGTGGTTGAACCCGAACCCACGGCCGTTACCTGGCCCTCCGCATCGACCCTGGCTATCGCAACGTCGCCGCTCGACCATGACACAAGGCTGTCCGGCAACACATCCCCGCCTTCGCCTAGCAGAGTAACAGAGAAGCGCATCGTCTCGCCGGGGACGACGCTGAAACTGTCCGGGCTAAGGATGACCGATGCGGGCAACTGCAACACGGTCAAGGCTGCGGCTCCGCTCACGCCGTCCGCTGTGGCTTCGATGGCCGCCGAGCCCGACCCCACACCCAGTACCAAACCGTCTTCGTCGACCGATGCCACGTCAGGATCAGTACTCGACCACGTGACCGTTCTATTCGAGATCTGGTTTCCTGCAGCGTCGCTCAGGACTGCATTGAACCGCAGCGTGTCTCCTCGGAACACGTCGGCGCTGTCGGGCAGGACTGTCACGGATGCTACCGGAGTCAGGCCGGATGTGGGAGAGTCGTCGCAGCTAGCTACCAGAGGCATCAGAGCTGCGAGCGCCAATGCCGAGAGCCATCTTGAACTGGACATATGCTGATCCTCAAACAACGCCTGGGCCGCCGCAGTTTCGGAGGGGCGTTGCTTCTCATTTTCCCTGAGCTCCCGGTTTGAGTGAAAAAACTATTCGCCGTCGCTGAATTTGGCCAGCGTAGAATCAGACAGCCCCTATTCGTGGCCCTCGCGATGCTTCTGGATTGCCCGTTCGTCACAGCGGACGGGCGCTTGATCGGGTCCCTGCGAGAATCTGGCCTTCCAATCGACATCCGACACGTCACCCAGACCTGACATCGCCAACTGCGGAGCACATAAGAAAAAGAGGGCGCCAAACCTGCCGGCGCCCTCTTTGGCTACTACCTTCGACTTGATCTAGCGTTCCGGCATCGCGAGAGGATCTTTCGCTTCCAGGAAATTGATCCCGGCCGATTCGACTTGTGCACGGAAACTCGCCACGTCTTCGGCGAACACCCCGTTCAACTCGACCAGCGCTTCTTGCAGCTCCGCTTCCGCATGCTGCAAATAGTACATCTGCGCCTGGGTGGGAGCGTCCTTTGATGATCCCAGCGAGCGGCTGACGTAGCTCAACTGCCGATCAACGTTGTTCTGGCGCTGGATGCCCTTGGTGCTACCCGGCGGCGTCCAGAAGCTTTTCTCGACCTCGGTCAGAGCGTTCTTCAGATTGTTAGCGGCACGCACGAGCTCGCGGCTGGCGCCACCGTTCGTACCGCGCCCGTTTGTGCTGGTGGCGGTCGCCTCTTCTTCGCCCTTCCGCGCGAACTTCAGCACATCATCGATCTCGGTGCGAGCCTCGCGGATTCGCTCGATGGCGTCCGTCACCGTCTCCTGCAGCGAGCCGACGTACATCTGCGCCTCGAACTTGGCGATACGCTCGCTGTCCGGGATGTTGTAGCGCGGGTCGGCGAGCACGTTGACCGAAGTCGCCGCCTCGTTGTCACCGTACTTCACCGTTACCGTGTAAGAGCCCGGCATCACCTGCGGGCCGCTGGGCTGGCCGAAGAACGACTGCTGTCCACCGCTGGGACGACGGAAGGCATCGCGGGCCAGGTCCCAGCCGACGCGGTTCACACCCAACACCGCCGGCTGCCGTAGTGTACGGATTACTTCGCCGTTCGCATCGCTGACCTCGATCGTGACCTGCTGCCGCCGTTCGCGTCTCTCGCCCTGCCCCGCCCCGGCCATTGCCGCCCGCTGCGCAGCTCTTGGGCCCTGTCCGGCCTGCGCGGTAGGCGCATCCTTCGGGTGCGGCAGTCCTTCGCCGCTCAGCGAGAAGGTGATCAGCGCTCCGTACTGGCGGTTCTCGCCGCGGAAGTCGTCCTGGCCGGTGGAACTGGCGCCCGCCGTTTGATTGGCCTGGTACTGGATGGCATCGGGTGTCGCGAATACGTGGAGCGGCTCCGCCATTACCTCCGGCGTCATCGAGCGCAGCGGTCGAATGTCATCGATCACGAAGGCCGAGCGACCGTGCGTCCCGATCACCAGGTCGTGATCGCGCGGGTGCACGATCAAAGCCATCACCGACGCCGTCGGCACTCCCTCGCTCCACTTGAACCAGCTGTCTCCACCATTCAGCGTCACATAAAGTCCGAACTCGGTGCCCAGAAACAGCAAGTCCTCTTTCACCGGGTCCTGCTCGACGACCAGCGCGTAGCCCCAGATATCGTCGCTGGCCAAGCTCTCCCACTTGTCGCCGTAATCGGTGGTCTTGTAGACGTAGGTCTCGAAGTTGCCGCGACGATGATCGTCGAAGGCGACGTAGGCTACGGAAGCGTCGAACTTCGACGGCTCGATGTGCGGCACCCAGGTATTCTCCGGGACACCCTTCACCTTGTCCTCGAGGCTCGTCCAGGTCGCGCCGCCGTCACGCGTCACGTGCACGCGACCGTCGTCGGTGCCCACCCAGATCAAACCCTGCTCTAGGGCGCTGGGCGCGATCGTCACGATCGCAGTGAAGTTCTCGGCACCGGTGACGTCGTAAGTCAGGCCGCCACTCTCGATCTGGTTCTGCCATTCCGGATTGTTGGTGCTGAGGTCGGGGCTGATGATGTCCCAACTCAACCCGCGGTCCGTCGACTTGTGGACGAACTGGCTGCCGTAGTAGACGGTGTTGCCGTCGAACGGATCGATGGCGATGGCGGCGTTCCAGTTGAAGCGAAGTTCCACACCGTCAGGGTGCCCCGGACGAATGTCGCGGGACTCGCCGTTCTCCAGGTCCCAGCGCCGTAGGAAGCCCTGCTGGCTCATGGCGTAGCCCAGCGTCGGCTGGTTGGGGTCGGCCAACACGGCGAAGCCGTCTCCGCCACCCACGCGGGTCCAATGGTGGTTTCGGATACCGCCGCGCTCCCACACGTAGGCGGGGCCGCGCCACGACCCGTTGTCTTGGAAACCGCCGATGATGTTGTACGGCGTCTCCATGTCCACGTTGATGTGGTAGTACTGGGCCAGCGGCAGGTCACGGACGAACTTCCACGACGAGCCGCGGTCACGACTGATATAGACGCCACCGTCGTTGCCCTCGTAGATGAGATCCGGGTTGTTCGGATCGATCCACATGGCGTGGTGGTCGGAGTGCACACCACCGCGAATCAATACCTCGAAGCTCTCGCCACCGTCCGTCGATACGCTGACCCGTGAGTACAGACTGTAGACGCGGTTCGGGTCCTGGGGATCGACGCGTAGATCGTAGTAGTAGAAGGGACGGTTGCCGATGTTGCTATCGGTGCTCGTCTTCGTCCACGTGTAACCGCCGTCCACCGACTTGTAAAGCGCGTTCTCTTTCGCCTCGACCAACGCGTAGACGATGTTCGGGTCCGAGGGTGCGAAGGCGAGGCCAATGCGCCCGAGCTCGCCGGCGGGTAGCCCGTCTTCGGCGGTCAGCTGCTTCCAACTCCGACCGCCATCTACCGTCATATATAGACCCGAGCCTGGACCGCCCGAACGGAAGAACCACGGCCAGCGCTGGTAGTCCCACATCGCCGCGATCAGTTTGTTCGGGTTCGTCGGATCCATCACCATGTCCCCGACGCCAGTGTTCTCGTTGACGTAGAGGATCTTCGACCACGTAGCTCCGCCGTCCTCGGTCTTGTAGACGCCGCGCTCGGGGTTCGGCTTCCACATCGAACCCATGGCGCCCACAAACGCAACATCGGGATTCGACGGGTGCAGCTCGATGCGATGGATGCGCTCGGTATTCTCGAGACCCAAATGCTCCCAGGTCCGGCCGGCGTCCATCGACTTGAACATGCCGTAGCCGGTGCCCGACACGCTGTTCCGCGGATTCCCTTCCCCGGTCCCTACCCAGACGATGTCCGGGCTGGCCTGGAAGACCGCGACGTTCCCGATAGCGTGGACCGGCTGGTCGTCGAAGATCGGCTCGAAAGTCAGCCCACCGTTCACCGACTTCCAGACGCCCCCGGTGCCGGTGCCCACGTAGACGATATCGGGGTTCGAGACCAGGGCCTCGATGTCGGCGATCCTACCGCTCATCGCGGCAGGCCCGACGGTGCGGGCCTTCATCCCGGCGAGCAACTCGGGATCGATCTGGGCGTGGAGAGGCGCGACCGCGGCTATCAACAGCAATGCGGCGGCACCACCCGCAATCAGGCGGCGGAGCATGGCAACCTCCTGCTTTGGTTGTCCGATTGTGTGGTTGGTGACCCCAAACTAGGGGCTGGCGTAGCTGGCTACCAGCGGCCGGGCCAGCTTCTCTCCCCTAACACCCGCGATCGGTGCGGCGTTGCGTTTCGTCTCCTCCGCGCATTGTCGGGCGCGTTAGAAGCCTCCCTTCTGCGAGATAGAGCTCGGGCAAGCCGCGCCGTGCCCCGGCAGTTTCGATGAACCGACTCAGCCGCTGATCAGGGCGTTTGAGTGGGACCGCGTCTTAGTAATTGGCCGCTGCCGGGCTCGGCCGTGACACGTCCATTCTCGAAGACGACCTCGCCCCTTCGGATTGTGACGAGCGGCCAACCGGTCACCTCCCAACCTTCGAAGAGCGTGAAACCGGCCCGCGATAACATGTCTTCGAGTTCGATCCTGCGTGAGTCTTTAGGGTCCCAGATCGTGATGTCTGCATCCGAGCCAACCGCGATCGCTCCCTTGCGTGGATAGAGGCCGAACAGCTTGGCCGAGTTTGTCGAAGTGAGTTCGACGAACCGCTCTAGTGAGAGGCGACCTTTGACGACGCCTTCGGAGAATAGAACAGGATGCATCTCCTGCATGCCGGGTACACCGGGTCGCAGGTCTTCGATGTCAAGCGAGGGGTCCATCTTCTGCTCGCGGCTCCAGGCGACGGTGTCCGAGCCCAGTGTGTGGATCGATCCGTCTTCCAGGCCTTTCCAGAGCGCCTCGACGTCCGCGGCCTCGCGCAACGGCGGTTGGCCGACGTAGAGCGGCCCGTCGGGCTCTCGGAAACGCTCGGAAGTGAAGTGCAAGTAGAGAGGGCGCGTTTCGACGTAGACCGGGAGTCCGCGCTGCTGAGCCTCGCGGCAGATATCCAGCGGCTCCGCCGCCGACAGGTGAACCACGTAGATCGGCGCGCCCGTCGTCTCACAGTAGGCCATGGCACGACGCGTGGCGATGGTTTCGGAGAGTAACGGCCGGCTGCCAGCGTAGAATTCCAGCGCACTCTTCCCTGCCTCGACGAGGTCCCGGGTCGCTTCGGCGATGATCGCCGGGTCCTCGCAGTGCACCACCGACATCACGCCCGCTTCGCCGGCCTGCCGCATGATTCGCACGTAGTCGTTGAGATGCTGGTCGAAGCTTGAGATGACCATGAAGATCTTGATGCTGGTGTGACCGGCCTCGACCAGCTGCTGCATCCTCGCTGCGTCCAGTTCGCTGGGGTCAGTGAGAACCGGGTGCAGCATGATGTCGGCGATGGCGTCCCGGCGTACGAACTCCTCGTCCCGGGCTATGCCTTCCTGAAACGTCACGCCCTGGCCCGGGTAGGTCATGTTCCCGATCGTCGTGATCCCGCCCGCCAGCGCCGCTTCCGACCCGCCGGTCAGATGGTCGGCGAACAAGTACTGCGGCGGCGTATCCGCGCCCTGGGTCAGGTGGGCGTGGGGATCGATTCCTCCGGGCAACACCAGCAGATTACCCGCATCGATCACCCGCTCGCCATCGGGCGCGAGACCGGGCCCGACCTCTGACACCACACCGTCGCGGACACGAACGTCGACCTCGCTCTGTCCGTTGGCCGTCACCACGGTTCCACCGCGGACGAGCAGTCCATCCTGCCTTCTGCTGCCGACGCTTGCCCGCGCTTTCTCCGATGTCCCGGCAGCAAGCGCCGCGACTCCAAGGCCGGTCCGATAGACGAAGTCCCGTCGTGATATCTTGTTCATTGCACCCTCGAAGACGGCATCTGAATGGGCCCGCGCGTGGAGGAAGAAATGGGGCTTGTGCCGAAGAGGTGATTCTAGGTACAAGATGGGACCCGGAACTTCCGGGAGCAATCATCGCTTTCTAATATGTCGCCTCCAAAACCGAACGACGCCATAAAGGACCCAACCATGTCGAAACTGGGGAAACGTCTCGCGTATTTATTGATCTTGCTTACCGTCGTCGCGCTGGCGGCCTGCGGACCGACTCAGGACGGGGCCAGTCCTCGCGTCGTGACCTCCGACTGGGTGGTCGAGCGATTGGGCGGCGAGGACTTCGTTCTACTTCACGTGGGTGACGAAGACGAGTACAACACGGCCCACCTGCCTGGCGCGCACTACATGTCGCTGCAGATGATCTCGACGCCGCACGGCGAGGGTTTGATGCTGCAGATGCCGGAGGTGGAGCAGCTGGCTTCGACCTTCGCATCGTTGGGTGTGAGCGATGACTCGCGAATCGTGGTGTACTGGGGCAAGGACTGGGTGACACCCACGGCGCGCGTCGCCCTGACCCTCGACTACCTGGGGATGGGGTCTCGCACATCGATCCTGGACGGCGGGATGCCCGCCTGGCAGGCCGCCGGCCATCCCGTCACCGAAGAACCATCGACGGCCACGCCTGGCACTTTCACTCCACAAGTTCAGCAGGACGTGATCGCGCAGGTCGAGTGGTTGAGCGAGAACCTGGACAACCCCAGTTGCGCGGTCATCGATGCCAGGACGCCTGACTTCTACAGCGGCGAACGTCAGAGTCGCGCCAATCCTCGACCGGGGCACATCGCAGGTGCCGAGAACATTCCGTTCCGCTCCGTGGTCGACGAAGAGACGTTTACGTTTAAGGACGAAGAGACCCTGCGAGCTATGTTCGCGGAGGCGGGGGCAGATCCGGGTGATACCGTCGTCACGTACTGTCATATCGGTCAGCAGGCAAGCCTCGTTTACTACGTGGCAAAGAACCTGGGTTACGACGCGCGAATGTACGATGGGTCGTTCGATGAGTGGAGCCAGCGCGAGGACCTGCCTGTCGAAACCTCGATCGGTGAGGGCGAATAGCTCGAGGCTCGGCCAAAGACATTCACAAACCCGGACTGCGCGTGAACTTAGGGCGCGCGGGCTAGAATACCCCGGCGAAAACGCCCTTACCGCGGGCGTTTTCGCGCTCTAGCCTATCGCAAAATTCTTCGGCGATCTGCAAACGTTTCCCTCCGCGTACAGAGCTTCGACAAAGTCATAATGTCCGAACCCGCACGTACACGGGTTCGGTAGCTGTCGACTCGGCACCGAGTTGTAGATTTTCCCCGAAAACCATTGTCCTACACGGCATACCGCTTGCCCCTATCAAGGCGCCCCGTCGCACGCACATCACACTTCCAGGAGGCGGAGCGGTATGTCGTTTACCAAACTCAACAAGGGTTGGGCGCTGGTCGGATCTCTGACCGTCGGCCTTGCCCTCTGGGGCTGCGGGGAAGCCCTGGACATCACCGGGCTGGACGGAACGGGTGACCCGATCAACCTCTCGCGCGAGTTGACGTTGGGCGAGCTGCAAGACGCGTTGGTCGGTGGCACGGCTCGGGTCGAGATCGAGCTCATCGGCGATGGCAACGTGGCCCGCCGCGTCGTACTCGGAAGCGCCGAAGAGAAGCACGGTGAGGAAGAGATCGAGAGTCGTATCGTCGGCATGGAGGTCGTCGGCGACGATGGCATGCTCACAATGATGGTCGGTGGGCTGCAGGTCACGTTCGACCCCGAGACCCACTTCAAGGTCGGCGACGACGAGATGGGCTGGGAAGGCTTCATCGACCGAGTCGAAGGGATCCTTGGCGAAGGGTTCGAGCCCTGGGTCAAGGCGTGGCGGCCCGCGCCAGATCAGCCGCAAGGTCCGGACGTCTCGGCCTTCCATGCTCGTGGACTGCGGCTCATGGAGGAAGGCGAAGAACAGGAGATCGAGATCAACGTCGATGCCGACAATCTGGCCCTCAACACTGGCCAGCAAGACGGCGAGCCGGACGGCTGGATCAACGTGCTGGGCCTGAGCGTCGAGCTTCGGGTCAGCGATGGTATCACCGAGATCGGTACCAAGGATGTCGATGTCGACGACGCCGCCGAGTTCGAAGGTGTCGTCCATTCGGTCGACCCCGAGGGCGGAACCTTCACATTCACCGATGGGACGCTGGTGAAGGTCACCGATGAAACTCAGATCTTCGAGACCGAATTTGACGTTCAGCTGCTGGATCTCTGGGCGGTACACGAGGCGCTGGACGCCGGTGACAAGGTCGTGGCCTGGGGCGGCGGCGAGTTGGAGAGTAAAGAGCCGCGGGTCATCCTGGCTCTAGAGTTGCGTTTCGCCATCCACGGTGATGACGGCGGGAAAGACTACGTCGATTTCGAGGGATACGTGACCTCGGTCGACACCGAGAACCAGTCGTTCACGCTCACCAACGGCACGATCGTGAAGATCACCGACAAGACCGAGTTGGTCACGGAAGGTGACGGAATGTTCCTCGGTTCGTTGGAGGAGGTGGACCTCGCGTTGGCGGACGGTGATCAGGTCATCGCATGGGGCGCCGGTGAGGTCGAGGGCGTTGAGCCGTTGACGATCGTCGCCTGCGAGATGCGGTTCAAGTTGAAGCAAGACGAAGTAAGCTACGAGGACTTCGAGGGCGTCATCGAGTCCGTGCATGAAGGCGAGGGGATCTTCACCCTGGCCGATGGTACGGTCGTGCATATGACAGAAGAGACCATCATCATGCAGGCGGAGCAGGGCGAGGCTCTCATGTCGTGGGCGGCCGTGGTTGAGGCTATGAACAACGAGCAGGGAGTCGTGGCTTGGGGGTTTGGTAATCTCGAGGCCGAAGAGCCGTTGACCATCGCTGCGGTGAAGGTCTGGTTCGTTTTGGCGGAATAATGAGCAAGCGAGTTTAGTATAGATGAAGGGCGAGGGGCGAAGTCTCCTCGCCCTTTTTGTTTTGTGGCGGTGATCGATGTGATTGGGCAGATTGGTGTGACAGCCGCGGGTGCGGGGCGAGGACGCGGACGCGACGTCGACGTTGACGTCGACGGGTTAATGGGGGCTCACTTCAGGAGTCGGGTGATGATTGAGAAAGTGAATCTGGGGGAGAAGTTCTCACGGTTTAGCGAGCAGTGGAGTCCAAAGGTGGTTGGGGAGGTTAATGATTGTCATGTGAGGCTGGCGAAGATTCAGGGGGAGTTTGTTTGGCACCATCACGAGGATGAGGATGAGTTGTTTTTTGTGGTGAAGGGGCGGTTACTGATGAAGTTAAGGGATGGCGATGTGTGGGTTGAGGAGGGCGAGTTCATCATCGTGCCGCGCGGAGTTGAGCATCTGCCGGTTGCTGAGGAAGAGACTCACCTGTTGTTGGTCGAGCCGAAAGGCACGGTGAACACAGGGAATGTTGGCGGGGAGAGGACGGTGAAAAAGCTCGACAGGATCTAGATGTCCGTGCGCCCTGCGCGTTCGGTGTGGGCTGCGCCCGGTGCCACGGGTCGGCCCTTCACGGCTACGGCCAGCGTGCCCGCGATGACCAGCAGCGAACCGATCACGCTCCACACGTCGAGGTACTCGGCGAAGAAGAGAATCCCCCAAAGCACAACGAACACGATCTGCGTGTAGCCGATGGTCATAGCACGTCCGGCGGGCTCCAGGCTCAAGCCGCGAGTCAGGAAGACCTGCGCGATCTGGGTGCTCACCCCGACCCCTAGCAGCACCAGCCACACCCAGCCCTGGGGCCACACGAAACCAGACATGAACGGCAATGTCGCCGGGACGCTGATCAGCGGGAAGTAGAACACGATGACCAGAGCGTCTTCCGTCTTGCTCGCCTCGCGCACCGAGACATACGCGAGCGAGCTGAGCATCGCGCCCAACAGTGCAACGCCGACGCCGACGGTGTTCACCGGGGACACAGCATCGCCGAAAAGGAAGGCCGGCTGGGTCACCAGGATCACGCCGACGAAGCTCACCAAGATGGGCCCGAGTACCCAAGGCGAAAGCCGTTCGCGCAGAAACACGGCGGCGACCAGCGCGGTCCAGAGCGGGTTCGTGAAGTGCAGCACGGTCGCCTCGGCGATGGGCAGCTGGGTTAGGGCGTAGTAAAAGCAACTCATCGCCGCGAACCCGAAAACACCCCTGAGAATGAGGATCCACTTTCGATTGCCCCACGGCGAGATGCGGGCCCGCTTGACCATCCAGTAGCTCAACACCAGGCTGACGACCCCGCGAGCCAGTACGATCTCCTGGCTGGGGACGAACTGCCCTGCCACCTTCACCATCAGGCTCATCAAGCTGAAGAAGAAGGCAGCGGCGAGCATGTAGCGGACACCGGCGGACGGGGTCGACAGAGTCATGGGGGGTAAGATAGCAAGTGAGTAGTCAGTAGTAATCACTTCCGCTCCACCGGTACCGAACTTGCACATAAGGGATAGATGCCAGAATATTGCAGGCTGGCCCTAAGACACAGGGAGCCGAATGGCACAGAACGGAGTTCTCAAGTACGCACGGGTAGTCGTGAAACAGGCCCGGGGTCGACCCGGCTGGCTCGAGAATATCCTCTGGCACGTCACCAGCTACTTCGTCACGAATATCACCATGATCCTCCTCTGGGTCTTCTTCTTCGTGCTCAATCGCGTCACCGTGATCGGGCGCGAGTTCGTCGGGGAGCAGCCCAATACGTTGCTGCTGTCAAACCACCAATCAATGATCGACAGCATCCCGTTGGGGATCGCCGCTTTCTACCCGAAGTCGTGGATCATGCCGTGGCTGGTGCCCTGGCACCCGGCGGCTCGGGAGAACTTCTTCAAAAACCGCCTGATCGCCTGGTATGCCACGCACACGCGCTGCATACCGGTGAAGCCGGGGCGGCGCGATGTGCACGCAATCCACAAGATGATCGAGGTGCTGCCCAACGGCTCGATCATACTCTTCCCCGAAGGGACGCGGAGTCGCACCGGAGAGGTGGAGGCCGGCCGGCCTGGTGCTGGCCTGGTGGCGCTGGCGACGCACCCGCGGATCATACCCGTCGCCATAGACGGGATGCAGGATATTCTGCCGATCGGCGAGAAGCGCCCCAAGATCGGACAGCGGATCTACATCAGATTCGGGGCACCGGTGGACTATTCCGAGCTCATCGATGAGCCAAGGACGAAAGAGACGGCCCAAGCTCTGGTCGATAAGGTCATGGAGGCGATCCGCACGCAGCACACCGAGATCCGCCAGATGCGTCTGGCCCGCCAAGAGCAGAAAGAGAAGAAGAAGCAGAAGAAGAAGCAGAAGGATAAGAAGGCCTGAGTTCCTGCGAGTAGCATTTCACACCACACCTAGCGCGGTAGACGAAGCCCGGAAATCGGGTTAGGATACCCGCGCACACCACCACCAAGAAGGCCCAGTGAGATGCGGTTTCTGTCGATAATGTTGGCTGGAATTCTTCTGTCCGGCTGCTCGGAGTCCACCGATCGAGCTTCCAGCCGGGCAAAACCGGAACTGCCGGCAGGCGCGCAGGCCTTGTCGCTGCTCGGCGATACGCTCTACCCGCCCGAACCGTCGCCGGAGGTCCTCGAGGTTTACGAGGCCAATCTGGCCCAGGCGACCGCAGACTACGAGGCCGACCCGACCGATGCAGACGCGATCATCTGGTACGGCCGGCGGACCGCGTATCTGGGCGATTACCTGAAAGCCATCGACATTTACAGCGAGGGCATCGAGAAGCACCCGGACGACGCCCGCATGTACCGCCATCGCGGGCACCGCTATATCACAACGCGGAGGCTGGACGACGCCATCGCCGACCTGGAGACAGCGGCCGAGCTAATCGCGGGGACCGAGGACCAGGTCGAGCCCGACGGCCTGCCCAACGCCCGTAACATCCCGACCGGCACCCTGCAATCCAACATCTGGTACCACCTGGGGCTCGCAAATTACCTCAAGGGCGATTTCGAGAATGCTCTTGGAGCCTACCGCGAGTGCATGGAGGTCTCGGGCAACCCGGACATGCAGGTCGCCACTTCCCATTGGCTCTACATGACGTTGAGGCGGTTGGGTGAAGACAAACGGGCGGCGGCGGTCCTGCTGCCGATCCACTCCGAGATGGACGTCATCGAGAATGGCGGCTACCACAGGCTGCTGCTCATGTACAAGGGTGAGCTGACTCCGGAGGAACTGCTGGCCGAGGCGGAGGCCGGCGACGGAGTGGCCAACGCCACAACGGCCTACGGGGTCGGCAACTGGTACGCCTACACCGGGAACCCGAAACAGGCGGAGGAGGTCCTCCGTAAGGTCCTCATAGGTCCCCAATGGGCAGCCTTCGGCTATATAGCGGCTGAAGCGGACATGAGGCGTCTCGAGCGGTGAGGCCACGGACCCTACCGCCTGCAGGCAGCCTTTTGGGGCATTCATTTGTCTATGTATCGATGCCGACTAATCCAAGTTTCCACATCATTAACACCAGAATCGTGAGGTCAGCGATGCGCAAAGTTCTAGCGACCCTGGCGTTCCTGGCGATTTCCGCCGGAACGCTCCAGGCCCAGGTCAACGCCCGGATGCTGCGTCAACCGGACGTTTCCGAAAGCCACATCACATTTGTATACGCCGGCGACATATGGATCGTGCCCAAGACCGGCGGCACGGCGCAGCGGGTGAGCTCGCCGAGCGGCCAGGAGTCGTTCCCGCGGTTTTCGCCTGACGGGGCCACCATCGCCTTCAGCGGCAACTACGACGGGAACCTCGACGTTTACACGGTCCCGGCGTTCGGTGGCGACCCGGTCCGGGTCACCCACCACTCCATGGGTGACCGCATGCTCGAGTGGTATGCGGACGGCAACAGACTCCTCTACGCTTCGTCGATGGAGAGCGGCCGTCAGCGCTTCAGCCAGCTATACAACGTCTCGAAAGACGGCGGGCTGCCCGAGAAACTCCCCGTTCCCTACGGCGAGTTCGGGGCCGTTTCGCCGGACGGCGAATGGTTGGCCTACATACCGATCACCCGAGACTACAGGACCTGGAAGCGCTACCGCGGCGGAATGGCGCCGGACATTTGGCTGTTCAATCTCGAGGACTATTCCTCCAGCAACATCACGAACAGCGACGCGAACGAGACCCAGCCGATGTGGCACGACGGGACGCTGTATTTCCTGTCCGACCGCGGCCCCAACATGCGCCACAACATCTGGGCCTATGACCTGAACACGCAGGCGCTTCGTCAGGTCACGGACTTCGCCGACTTTGACATCCATTTCCCGGCCATCGGACCTTCGGACATGGTGTTCGAAGCCGGCGGTCGTCTTTATGTGATGGACCTGTCGAGCGAGCAGTACACCGAGGTCAACGTCAACGTCATCACCGACCTCGCGACGCTGAAGCCTCGCACCGAGAGCGTTGCCAACCTGATCTTCAACGGCGACATCTCGTCTACAGGTAAGCGTGCGGTGTTCGAGGCGCGTGGCGATATCTTCACGCTGCCCGCCGAGCACGGTCCGGTTATCAACTTGACGGCCAGCCCCGGCGTCGCCGAGCGTTACCCGTCTTGGTCACCGGACGGCCAGACCGTGGCCTACTGGAGCGATCGCTCGGGCGAGTACGAGTTGACGCTCCGCGCTGCCAACGGCTCGGGCGAGGAAGAGAAGGTCACGGACCTCGGGCCCGGCTATCGCTACAACCTTTACTGGTCACCCGACAGTAAGAAGTTGGCGTTCGTCGAACAGACCATGAAGATCTACGTCTACGACCTGGACAGCCGCCGGATCTCGGAAGTCGACAAGGGTCTCTGGATGATGCAAGGCGGTCTCAGCAACTTCCGAGTCAGCTGGTCGTCGGACAGTCGTTGGATGGCTTACTCCCGAGGACTCGAGAACCGTGCCGGCGCCGTCTTCCTCTACGACGCAGAGAATGACGCGACCCATCAGGTGACGTCGGGATTCTACAACTCGTTCCAACCGACGTTCGACCCCGATGGCAAGTACCTGTACTACCTGTCGAGCCGGACGTTCAGCCCGGCGTACAGCAATTTCGACAATTCGTTTATCTATCCGAACTCGACGAACATCGTGGCCGTCGCGTTGCGTTCCGACGTTCCCTCGCCGTTGGCGCCGCGGAACGACGAAGAGAGCGTGAAGGAAGAAGGCGACGAAAAGCCCGAAGGCGATGAGAAAGACGAGAACGGCGAGAACGGCGAGAACGGCGAGGAATCGAAGGGTGTCGAGATCGAACTCGAAGGTTTCGAGAGCCGCGTAATCATTCTGCCGCCGGACGCCGGGAACTACGGTGATCTGTACGCGGTATCCGGCAAGGTTCTCTATCGCCAGTTCCCCAACACCGGTTCGGGCGGCGACGAGAGCCCCATCAAGTTCTACGACCTGAAAGAGCGCGAAGAGAAGACCATCATGGGTGATGCGGACGGGTTCGCGCTGTCCTCCGATGGCAAGAAGCTGCTGGTCGCCAACAACCGCGCGATGGCGATCGTCAGCGTGGCGCCGGGCCAGAAGATGGACAAGCGGCTTCGCACCGACGAGATGGAGGCCACGGTCGATCCGCGCGCCGAATTCCGGCAGCTGTTCACCGACGCCTGGCGCATCGAGCGCGACTTCTTCTACGACCGGAACATGCATGGCGTCGACTGGAATGCCATGCGCCAGCAGTACGGCCGACTCATCAACGACGCCGTGACCCGCTGGGACGTGAACTACGTAATCGGTGAGTTGATCGCCGAGCTCAACGCCTCACACTCGTACCGTGGCGGCGGCGATGAAGAGGCCAGCCAGCGTCGTGGCGTGGGCATGCTGGGCATCGATTGGGAGCTGAATGACGGTGCCTATAGGATCAAGAAGATCATCACCGGCTCGCCGTGGGATGCCGAGGTACGCTCTCCCTTCTCGCAGCCGGGCGTTGACGTGAACGCGGGCGAGTACATCCTCGCCGTGAACGGCGTACCGCTCGACACGTCGAAGGACCCCTGGGCGTCGTTCCAGGGCCTGGCCGGCGAGACCGTCGTCCTGTCGGTCAACAGCACGCCGAACATGAACGGCGCGCGCGAAGTCCTGGTCGAGACGCTCAATTCCGAGACCCGTCTGCGCCACCTCGCGTGGATCGAGGCAAACCGCAAGCGAGTTGATGAGGCGTCAGGCGGACGCATCGGTTACGTCTATGTGCGCAGCACCGGCATCGACGGTCAGAACGAACTGGTGCGCCAGTTCGCCGGCCAGTGGCACAAGGACGGGATGATCATCGACGAGCGTTTCAACAGCGGTGGTCAGCTTCCCGATCGCTTCGTCGAGTTGCTGAACCGTCCCGCCCTTTCCTTCTGGGCGGTGCGCGACGGAAAGGATTGGCAATGGCCGCCGGTCGCTCATTTCGGTCCGAAGGTCATGCTGATCAACGGTTGGAGCGGTTCGGGCGGCGACCTGTTCCCCTACTTCTTCAAGAAGGCCGAGGTCGGACCGCTCATCGGCGCCCGTACCTGGGGTGGCCTCATCGGCCTGACCGGCGTCCCGCCACTTATCGACGGCGGAGTCTCTACCGCTCCGACTTTTCGTATGTACAGTACGGACGGCGTTTGGTTTGCCGAAGGCTACGGCGTAGACCCCGACATCGAGGTATTGAACGATCCGACATCGATGGCCCGGGGCGGCGACCCGCAGCTGGAGCGAGCGATCCAAGAAGTGATGTCTATGCTCGAGGCCGGCATGCTCGCCATTCCCGACCGGCCGGCGCCGGAGGATCGAACGGTGGAGGGCGCACGACGTCGCGCCACCAACGAGTAGTCTAAGTAGAAACCACCAAGAAAGACCGGGGCGCGCAGGCAGGATGCACGCCCCGGTTTCTTTTCATCTCATACTTGCGCCCCCTACCACCGGGCCGTACCCTGCCGGTCCTGAAGACACTCGAAACACGCCCCAACCAGTGAGCCATGATGTCCGACATAGATTCGCAGCAGCGTCACGAGCACACCAATCGCCTCACCGACGAAACCAGCCCTTATCTACTACAGCACGCCCGCAACCCTGTCGACTGGTATCCGTGGGGTGAAGAGGCGCTCGGGCGCGCACGCGAAGAAGACAAGCCGATACTTCTGAGCATCGGATACTCGGCGTGCCACTGGTGCCACGTCATGGAACGCGAGTCGTTCGAGGACGAGGCGACCGCCGCCCTGATGAACGAGAACTTCGTCAACATAAAGGTGGACCGGGAGGAACGGCCGGACCTGGACGAGATCTACATGGCCGCCACCGTGACCATGAACCGCGGGCAGGGCGGCTGGCCTATGACGGTCTTCCTGACGCCCGAACTGGAACCCGTATTCGCCGGCACCTACTTCCCGCCCAGCGATGGGTACGGGCGGCCGGGCTTCCCTACCGTACTCAGAGAAGTCGCCCGTGCCTGGCGCGAAGACCGCGCGGGTCTGCGGCAGCAGGCGGGCCAGTTCGCCGAGGGGCTGCGGCAACGCCAGAGCCTGGGCCCACCCCTCGCCGTGGGTGAGGATCAACTGAAAGCGGCGTTGGAGCAGTTCAAGAACGAGTTCGATCGGGAATACGGCGGCTTCGGCCAGGCGCCCAAGTTCCCGCCTTCGGTCGGACTGTCGCTGTTGCTTCGACTCCACCGGCGCTTCGGCGATCCAGAGGCGTTGGTGATGGTAGGCCGAACGCTGGAAGCGATGGCGCGGGGCGGGATGTACGATCACGTGGGTGGGGGGTTCGCCCGCTACTCCACGGATCGACGCTGGTTGGTGCCCCATTTCGAGAAGATGCTGTACGACAACGCGTTGTTGGTGAAGGCCTACCTAGAAGGATACCAGGTCACGGGCGAACCGCTCTTTCGAACCATCGCTGCCGAGACACTCGACTATGTCCTCCGAGAGATGGTCGCGCCCGACGGTAGCATCTATTCAGCGACGGACGCCGACTCCGAGGGCGAAGAGGGCAAGTTCTTCGTCTGGACACCCGAACAGATTGCTGGCGTCCTCGACGAAGAGGAAGCGCGCCGCTTCAATGCCTACTACGACATATCGCTCACCGGGAATTGGGAAGGCAAAAGCATTCCCAACACGCCGCGCGACTTGCCGATCGTGGCCGAGGGACTAGGGATCGCACCGGACGAGTTAGAACATTCTCTCGAAGAAGCACGAGCGAAGGTCTACGCCGCTCGAGCGAGGCGAGTGAAGCCCGGTCTCGACGACAAGATCCTGACGGCCTGGAACGGACTGATGATCGGCGCTCTTGCCGAGGGCTACCAGGTGTTGCGCCAGCCACGATACCTGGACGCGGCCGAGCGCGCGGCCGATTTCGTGCTCGAAACGCTGTCCACCGAAGACGGCCGGCTTCTGCGAACGTATCGCGCCGGGAAAGCGCACCTCAACGCCTATCTGGAAGACTACGCATATCTGGCCGAGGGGCTGATCGACTTGTACGAAGCCGGGGGTTCGATTCGCTGGCTTCGAGAGGCCGAACGGCTCGCCGAGCGAATGGCCGCCGATTTCCTCGACGACGACTCCGGCGCCTTCTACAACACCGCGCGCGACCACGAGAAGCTGATCATGCGTTACCAGGACGGCACCGATGGCGCGACGCCGTCGGGAAACGCGGTTGCCGCATCGGTGCTGACGCGCCTGTCATACCATCTCGACCGTTCCGACTTACGGCACGCCGCCGCGCGATCCATCAAGGCCTACGGTCCCATGATTGCGAGGTATCCACGCGGCTTCGCGAAGACCCTCTGCGTCGTCGACTTTCTGCTCGAAGGGCCCACCGAGCTGGCCTTCGTTGGGGAGAAAAGCTCGGACGATCTCAACACTTTGCAGGCCGAGGTTGCCACGCACTTCCTGCCCAACCGGATCCAAGCGATCCTCGACCCGAAAGACAACGCAGAGGCGGTCGATTTGCCCTTGCTCGAGGGGAAGACGCCGGTCGACGGCCGGGCAGCCCTCTATATCTGTCGAGATTTCGCTTGTCAGAAACCGATCACCGACGCTTCGACGATCGCAGCTCAGTTAGAGGCTCCCGCGATCGACGACGAGGCGAGGACGACGATTGGGGCACGGCTGACCGGCCGAGCGACTGCGGAGGGAACGGCACGCTACGCCAGCCGCTTCCCGCAGACCGGGTATGCGAAGCTCGAGCTCTCAGGTTTGACGGTGAGCCGGGTCGGATTCGGCGGTTACCGGGTGCACGACGCTTTCCCGCAACACCGTGAGGCGTTGAAGATGGCGTTGACCGGAGGTGTCAACGTTATCGACACCTCCACCAACTACACCGATGGCTCCAGCGAACGCTTGATCGGCAGCGCGCTGCGACAGACGGTTGATTCTGGGATGCTCGCCCGCGACGAACTGGTTATCGTCTCGAAGATCGGGTACATACAGGCCTCCAATCTCGAGATAGCGAAGGATCGCGAGGCGGCCGGTTCTCCCTATCCCGAGATAGTGAAATACGAAGACGGCCTCTGGCATTGCATCCACCCCGAGTTTCTTCGCGATCAAATGCAGCGTTGTCTCGATCGATTGGAGAGCTCGACCCTGGACATCTGCCTGCTGCACAACCCTGAATACTATCTCGCACATGCGGGCCGTGGCGGCGATTCGCTCGAGGAGGCACGCGGCGAGTTCTACCGTCGTATGGGCGAGGCGTTCGCATTCTTTGAAGATCAGGTCGCCGAAGGTCGGCTGGCCACATACGGTGTTTCATCGAACACCTTGGTGTCACCCGCCTCCGATGCCGACGCCACATCGCTCACTCGTATGCTCGCCGCGGCTCGGGATGCAGGCGGCGATCGACACCACTTCGGCGTCGTTCAACTTCCCCTCAACTTGCTCGAGTCCGGAGCTGTGTTCGAAGCGAACAACGGCCCGGGAGACAACCAGACCGTGCTCGACTTCGCTCGGGCCGAGGGAATAGCCGTTCTCGCCAACCGACCGTTGAACGCGTTCGTCGGAGGTACGCTTCTCCGCCTGGCCGACCCAGTCGTGGAAGAGATGAACATCGACTTCGAGGAAAGTCTGGGGCGATTGGCCGACCTCGAGTTCACCTTCCAAGCGGAAATCGCCCCTCGCATCCAAGCAGCACCTGATACGTTGAGTCCCGGTGACTACTTCCGCCTGGGCGAGCGCATACGTGACTTACAGCCGGCGGTGGTGAGCTTGGCGCATTGGGAACAGATCGCCACTCAGATCAACTTCACCGTGCGTACTCTCATCATGGCGCTCGACCAGCAACTGGAGGGTGAGCTTATGACACGCTGGGCCGAGTGGCGGGACGCCTACCTTCCGGAACTCGAGGATCTGCTGAGAGAACTCGGCCGCCAGGCCGCCGAAAGATCTCAACAATGGGCCGCCGCGCTAGCGGCGACCATCGATCCCCAGCTGCCGCAAGAGCGTCGCGGCGAGAGCCTATCGCGAAAGGCCCTCTGGACCGTCGCAAGCACACCGGGGGTTACCTGCACGCTGAACGGCATGCGCAACGAAAGCTACGTGGAAGATTCGATCGGCATCCTGCGGTGGGACAGCCTGCAACCCGTGGCCGATGTTTACAGGGCCGTGCGGTCCGTGCTGCCCGGCGGCGACTGACGAGCGGCTACGAGGTTTCGGTCGGACGTCCCGCGAGTGACACCATCCTGTCCACCGAGTCCTTCATCTGCCCCCGTATCTCATCGACCATCTTGGCCTCATCGTCCAGCGCGTGGGTGTTGAGCCTACGGACCAGCTTGATGAAATGATCGACCTCGGAGCGCAGCCCGACATAGGTGCGGCGGTCCGAGAACATCCGGGTCCCCAAACGCCAAACACCAAAACCGATCATCGCTATGCCGGTCATGACGATGATCAACGGCGTCCACGACTCGGAGTAAAGGGCTACGGGGATAACGATGAGGATCACGCCGACGATCGTCAGTAGTTGGTCCACCGCAGAGCGAAAAGACATTATCGGTCCCCCACGATCTCGGGAAGCATCGCTACGATAGCCAGTTTCGAATCCGATCGCTACCGGCGCACCGCTGTGAGCTCCATCAGGCGCTCGCGTATCGCATCGGCTTTGCCCTCACGCCCGAGCGCCGTCCAAAGCTGTGCGACCGTCTGTTCATCGACCAAGCCGCGCGGCGTACCGATTCTCGGCGTCGAGAGTCCTTCAGCTTCGCGGAAGGCGTTGACCGCAGCGACAGTCTCGGCGGTGAACAGGAACGCTTCGCCGTCACGCTCGAGTTCCTCTTCGTCCGGGCGGAAATAGCCGAGCTCGTGTAGGATGATCTTCAGCTGCCACACATCGCCGCCAGCGTATTGCTCCAATCGGCGAAAGCCCAAGGTTTGCGTGATCGCGTCATACATGCGACGGACCTCGGCAACCGGCGTGGGGTGCTCGCACACGTTGAGGTTCACCGTGATCTTGTCCGGCCGACGCGAGCGACCCTCCCTTGGATCGGCGACGAGGACGGCGGCAGACTGCAACCTGCCTTTGCGGGCGTCGCCACCGGCAGCCTGGCCCGCTGCCAGCGCCTCGATCAGCCGGTCTGCCAGGTGACGATGCGTCCCCTCGCTGCCCTCGAAAGATGCAGCCACCGCTTCCAAGGTCTCCGGCCCCACAAGCACGTTCCCTTGGGTGGTGTAATTGGGACCTGAGCGCTGGCCCGCCCACTGCCAAGCCTCGTCTCCCGTGAACGCGGCACTGCCGCCCTCGAGCCCGATCACTCCGACTTGCCGCCGGGCGGCGCCCGTATCCGCGGCCACCGCCCGGTCCAACGCCTCCTGCGCGGATAGTCCCTCTTCGAGCATGTCCAACAGCTCGGGCCCGTAGGCAATCCGGGTCCACGATTGCGTCGCCACGGCGCCGACACCCGCCTTCACCCATGGGACACCGTTACCGACGCAAGGCACCCGAGTCGTCACCGCCACCCCCGTCTCACCCGTGGCGGGATCGACGGCGGCTATGGAGAAGGTGTGGAACACCAAGTCATCGCCCCACTCCACCGGTTCCTGCGCTTCAGACCCGCTCGCCGTAGCGAGAACGAGGACTGCTGCCATCGGAACAGTGAGTCGGCCAAGTGTGCGCATGAGCGGTTCTCCGTCGTATACGATCGTTCTCACTTACGGCTTAATGCGGCCTCGAAATCGCGCCCCGAAGGCACCTGGAAAAGTCTAAGGTCGAATTCCGGAATCACCGCGATGAGATGATCGAAGATGTCCGACTGAATGCCCTCGTAGCTCACCCAACCCACATCGTTCGAGAACGCGTAGATCTCCAGCGGCAGACCCTCGGGTGTTGGATCCAATTGACGGACGATGAGCGTCATCCGTTGGTGCACTTTCGCATGGTTTCGAAGGTAACGAACGACGTATTCGCGGAACGTCCCGATGTTGGTCAGTAGCCTAGCGTTCGCCACAAGGTCGATGTCCACCTCTCGGGCCGCATTATCTTCCTCGATGACTTGCTTCTTCTCCTCGATGTAGTCCTTCAAGAGCGAGAACTTCTCGAACCGCTTCAAGTCGGAATCATCGAGAAAGCGTACGGAATTCATGTCGATGTGTAGCGCACGTTTGATTCTGCGTCCGCCTGATTGGGACATCGCCCGCCAGTTCTTGAACGAGTCCGTCAAGAACGTATGCGTCGGGATGGTGGTGATCGTCTTGTCCCAGTTCTGCACCCTGATGGTGTGCAAGCCGATCTCGACGACATCGCCATCGGCGCCGTACTTTGGCACCTCGATCCAGTCGCCCACCCGCATCATGTCGTAATTGGCGATGTGCGAGCTGGCCACAAAGGAGAGAATCGTGTCTCGGAAGATCAATAGCAGAACCGCGCTAAAAGCCGCCGCTCCGCTCAACAGAATAGCCGGAGACTGACCCAACAGCGTCGCCACGGCTACGATCAAGCCGAGAATGTACAGGACGATCTTGAAGGCCTGGATATAGGCCCGGATCGGACGGCCCTTCGATAAGGAACTGGCGGAGTAGATCTCGCCTACGGCGGTCAGAACCGCATCCGCCAGTACGACGGCCACGACGATGAGGGCGGCGCCCGCTGCGTGCTGAACCAGACTGACAAAGGTCGCCGAGAGCCCCGGAATCAGCTCGATGCCGTAATAGATGGCCAGCGCCGGAGCGATGTGAGCGAGCCGCTTGAACACCTTGGCGCGGACTAAAACATCGTCCCAGGTGAACGCCGTTCCGGCGACAATCCTGCGGGTGATCCTCTCCAGCACCCACTTCGCGACTTTGTCGGCGATGTAGGCAAGGACGATCAGCAAGACCGTCGCGATGAGCTGCGCGGCCAGCTGGTGCTCGCCCAGCCAGGCGACGGCGGCGCCAAACCACTCCGGCCCGCTCGCGCTCACCTGCTCCTGAATCAACAGCGCGCCCAGCAACATCTTACTTCCTCGCGTTCAGAAACGCCCTAGGCTTTGGGGCCGGCTTTCCGTACCTCTTCCGACGACACCGTGCGGGTCCAGTCGAGTTACTCGTAGGTAAGACCGAACGCGCCGCCCTTCTCAGCCAGCCTCGGCGATCAGCTGATCGGTGCTGATCACAGAGCCGTACTTCTCCTTGAGCTTGAGCAGGTCTGCCTTCTGAGTCTCGTAGACCTTGAACAGCTGCGGCGGAAGGTTCTCCTCCTTGCCGTAGGCCTCAGTCTGCAGATCGATACGGGCCAGGATCTTGTCGGCGTAGAGGGCGAACTGCATGTCGTACAGGCTCTTCGGGTACTCCTTGTCGATGCCGTCAAAGAGCTTCTTCAGATCCTCGTACTTGGGGATCCGGCCGATGGCAGTGTCGATGGCCTCAACGTCGCCATGGGCGAACCGCTCCAGCCAGCCGAGCCACACCTTCACGTCGCGCTTCTCGCCGAGCAGGCCCTTGCCAGGACCGCCACGGTTCTCGTGGGTGAGGAAGTAGTTCAGCCCGGAGATGATCGGCCGACCGGCGTCGCTCAGCTTGTCCGAATTGAAGAACTTGAACTGGGCGTTCATGTAGTCCGCCAGCGCCCCCGGGATGAACGGAGCGTTGGCCCAGGGCTGGCGTTTGACACCGGTCGCCCCGACTTCGGTCGCCGTGGCGGCGCTCACCAGCGAGGCGCCGATGGCCACACCCGCGTCGGGTGTCTTGGCGACCCACACCGGCGGCATGGTATCCGCATCTCGCCCCGAATACGTGAATACCTTGACCGGCACGCCCGCCGGGTCGGCGTTCGCCTCGGCGTTGTGGTTGGCGATCGCCGAGCAGAGCAGCGTGCAGCGCGCGTTCTTGTGGGAGATAGGAATCTCCTTGCCGTTCGCGTCCTTCTTGCCCTTGGACCACTCGCCTTGGAAGTTGAAACCCTTGTCCGGGTGCTCCTCGCCGTTGCCCTCCCAGTGGGGAACGCCTTTGTCGTCGATCAGCACGTTGGACCAGATGACCTCGGTGCCGTCGCCGCGCAGGCAGTCCATCAGGTACGGGTCGCCTTCGCGATTCACGTCGGCCACGATGCCGAAGATCCCCTTCTCGGGGTTCACCGCGCGGACGGTGCCGTCCTCGGCGATCCACAGCTGCGCCAGGTCGTCACCCACGAAGTGGCTGCCGAACATCGCGGTGGTGGTCTTGCCGCAACCCGAGGGCGCCGCGCCGGAGAAGTAGGTCTTGCGACCGCCGGGGCCGGTCATGCCGGTGATGAACATGTGCTCGCTGAGCTCTTCGCCGTTCCGGTAGTAGGTGGCATAGTCGACCGCGAAGCGGTGGTTGCCCTTCTTCATGAGCAGGGTGTTGCCGGCGTAGGTGCAGAACGTCGAGAACGTCGTCAGCCAGGAACGATCCATGAGGATCCGGGCCTTGGGAACGTCCTCGAGGAGGTTCTGGCCTTCGGAGTGCACGTTCGTGAAGAAGACGCCCTTGCGCTCACACTCGCTGTCAAATTCCTTGTAGATGTTGCGGTAGAGCAGCGACGCGGAGTGGAAAACGTACCCGGAGGACGAGATCTCGATCGCCGGTATGGTCGCTTCGGCGCCGGCCGGACCGCGACCGAAGAAGCCGATCATCATGGTCATGCCCTTCATGATGCCGGGCATGTACTGCTTGATGTAGGCGAGGGCCTCGTCGCGGGGAAGCCGCTTGGCCAGAGCGCTGGTCTTCTCGTCCGGGTTGACGATGTAGAAGGTCTGGTTGACGAGCCGTGCCTGATCGGTGGGCAGGTCGAAGTGGATGGTGTGGCCTTCCTTGGCCAGCTTCTTTTCCTCGCCCTTCTTGAGCGAGTACTCCCGGATCCACTGCGTATCGGCTTCGCTTCCGGTATCGATAAAGACGGCGTCCGGCTGGCACATCTCGATCGCGTTGGCGATCTTGATCAGCGCGTCCTCGTTCTTGACGGGGGCGAGCTTCTTCAGGCTGTCGGCATCGAGCTTCTTCTCGATGACCGCCTTGGCCTGATCGAAGGTCTTGATACCACCAACCTCAGAGAGGATGTCCACACCCTTCTTGAGCTCCAACATTGGGCTACTCCTTAGTGGGGACTCGCGATCCCCGAAGTATTCGTTCCCTGACGCCGCCTCCTGGCAGCTCTTTCCGCTCTGTCTGTCGAGGGGCGGATCCCTTGTTCAGTCCCATTGGCTAGAAGCCAAGCGGATGAGTGTACCGCGCTCGACAGAGCGTTAACAGACCCCTTAATCCCCCTGGGCTCTACGCCGAGCAGAGCCCGGCATCAACCGATGAGGTGCTCAACCCTGGCCTTCCACCAGAGCGCATTGACATTGTGAATGCCCAGCGCCTCTAGTGCTTCCTGGCCCTGTATATCTCCCTGCTCTTCCATCCATCCCTCCTCGGGATGCGGTGTGAAAGCAGCGCCAAATTACGGCTTTCCGCTCGCGGGCGGTAGACGCCCGCCACCCCCTCAACGGCGGATCGGCGGAGCCTGAGACGCGGAAGCCCGGGCCGGAAGGGACCAGAGACCCGGACAAAACCGCTCTGGGCAGCAGCAGATTCGGGCGTTTGTGAGCTAGATTCCATCTCTCCAGACGTTACTGGATTTGCGCCGCAAGTCTTTGCCTTCTATATTTTTACGCCGGCAATGTCGTCCGCTTCGAGACCCTCGGGACGACTACCTTCCCCCCTTTTGAACCGGATGAGACCCATGCGGGCCCGATGTGCATCCAGCAGCGGTCCGTTGTGGAGCTTCTACATCATTATCGGAGCGTATGGCGTACCGAGACTTCGTCGAACTTCTCGAGCATGTAGGGAAAGACCCCTCGCGCCTCATCTTCGAGGACGAGCTCACAGGGATCCACAATCGTCGCTTCCTGCTGAGTTACCTCGAGCATAAGGTCCGCTGGGACAGTGGACTGGACTATCCTCTGTCGCTGCTGATCATCGACCTCGATTCCTTCAAGCAGGTCAACGACACCTACGGGCACGACACCGGCGACCAGGCCCTCATGTGGCTGGCTACATTACTTGCCGAGGTCGGTGGCGAAAGTGCCTTGCCAATCCGCTACGGCGGTGACGAGTTCGTGTTGGTGCTGCCGAAGACCGATCGAGTGGCTGCGCGCGAGATGGCGGACCGTCTTCTGCAACGGTCGCGCGACCGAGAGTTCCGCCTCCGCGATGCAGCGCTCACGGTTCCCATCAGCCTGAGTATTGGGTTCGCGACAGCGCCGGACGACGCAGAGAACAGCAGAGATCTCTTCCAAGCCGCTGATACGGCACTGTTCCACGCCAAGCAGTCAGGCCGAAATCAAGTGGCGAGCGCCGCGGACATCGATCCCGAGAAGGTGTTCGCCAAAACGGCGCTCTATCGTCTAAAGGCGACGGGCATCGCCGGACGCGACGACGAGATGGCCATCGTTTCAGAAGCGTTGGCCGAGCTGAGCCAGGGACAGAGTCCTTTCCTCATCGTCGAATCGGCTCCGGGGATGGGTAAGTCGACTTTCTTGGAGGAGGTGCGTCGCAACCTCGCGGGCGACGACTCGTTCTGCGTGGCAAAGCTGGCCGGCGATCCTCACGAGGCCTACCGACCGTACTATCTGGCCGGTCGACTTCTGCTGAACCTGCTGAACCTGCGGGAGGACAAAGGCGCGGACCTTCTCGGCCAACTGAGCAAAGAGGAAACCGCACACCTGGGCCGTGTGCTGCCGCAGCTCGTTCAGGAGGAGGATCTCGACTTCGAGGAAGAGGACGCCACCCTGCGCCAAGCGATCTTCTCGACGTTAGCCCAGTTCCTGCCGCAAGTCGTCGATTACCGTCCTCTAGTTCTGATCATCGACGACCTTCAGTACGCCGATGAGGCCACCCTGGTACTTCTCCGAATCCTGATCCAGACGAAGAAGCTGACGACCTTCATCTGCGGCTCGTCACTGGAGTTCCTGAAGCTGAGTGGAGAGGAAGAGGCCTCGCCGCTGGAGCGCTTCTACTCACGCCGGCACAAAGACCTGGGCATTCGACGGGTGACATTGCGCCCGTTGAGCAAAGACGATATCGCAGAGTACCTCAAGGGCGTGTTCCCCAGCATGATAGCCCCGGATGGTTTCGAGGCCGACCTCGCCAGCATCACCCAGGGTAACCCGCTTTTCCTCGGTGAGATCATCCGCAAGCTCGTCACGGACGGTAAGGTCACACTCGTAGGACAAGAATGGCTCATCGAAGCCCTCGAGGAGGGCTATCTACCGCGATCGTTGGAAGAGATCGTCACCCAGAAGATCGCCGACCTCGACGAGGAAGGCCGCGAACTGCTCGAGCGCGCATCGGCCATCGGTGAGGACATTCCGCTCAGCGTGCTGACCGGCAGCTCGGAGTTCGACGAGAACAAGGTCCAGGAATTTCTCGACCGAGCCGAAGCTCTGGGACTGGTCAGCCTTGACTTCCAAATCAACGACGAAGTCATGCGCTTCCTCGGCAAGCGAGTGCTGGACATCGCCTATGGCGCCATCGATGGAGACCGCCGCAAGGGCCTGCACGAAGAAGTCGGCGCGTACCAGGAGAACCTTTACCAACAGCGGCTGCTGCCTTCGGCCTCCCTACTCGCCTATCACTTCAAGCGATCGGCCAACCAGGAGAAGGCGCGACGATACGAGCAGGTCCAGCTGGCGTTCAACCAGACCGTGTTCAGTCCGGAGGAAGCCGCGGCCTATGCCGGCGAGTTCTTGGAAGAGGAAGTCGTAACCGAACAGCGTCTGGAAAAAGAGAGCCTTCCGCACGTTCCCTATTTTCTCAGGAGCCTCACTTCGGCGGTCCGGAGCGTCCAACTTTACCCGTCCGAGAGTAAGAAGATCACCGAGTCCCTCGACTCTGTCGAGCAATCGCTCGCCGCCATCCTCGCGAAGAACGAACGGCTACATTTGGCGCAGGCACAGCGCGTCTTGTTGGTGAACGGACAAAGACTCGAAGTTTCCCGGTTCACGATGCTGGCCGATACTTTCCTCCGCTTGCTCACCCGCTCCGAGTTGCAGGGCATTGTGATCAATCGGGGCGCCGGCGGAGAAGAGATCCGTACTCTGGTGACGACCCTGGGTAAGCTAAAGCCAGAGAATATCGAGCAGGGCTACTGGAGGGAATTCGCGCTCGAGAACGGCCTGGACAACATCGAACTTAGACAGGTCCGATACTCGCGCCTGCGTAGAAAGAAGGGCCGAGCGGCCCCGCAACAAATTATCGATGATGAGGAGCTTACGGCAGACGAGCTCCGAGATCTTCCCAAGGTTCTGCGCACGCTCTTGGGCGCCACTCAAAACGCCAAGCTCTATCCCATGGACAGCAGATCGGTCACGCGCTCGCTGGAACAGTTACACGAAGCGCTGACCGGCATTCTGGGCGGGAAACAAGCGTTGACCTTGGCGAAGGCGGGCCAGTCCATGCTGGTGAACGGCGCCAAGGTGGACACGTCAGGCTACACTCCACTGGCCACCAACGTCCTCGAGATGATGGACTATGTTGGGCTTAACAGCATAACGTTCTCCGCACACCTGCCGGCATCCGAGCTCGAGACCTTTGTCGGCGGCATGCAGAAGCCCCCCAGCGACGGAAGCGCCGAGGCGTTCTGGGACGACTTTTCCGCTGAAAAGGCTCTGTCACATATCACCTTCAACCAGCGGCAGTACGCGTTGGGCGTGGTGCAATCTCTTCTCGGCCCTACGGAGGACCACCTTACGGTCGGAGAAGCGGAGGACGAAGACGACGAGGATTCGGTCGGTCTGGCCGAGCAAATGCTCGACGAGCCTGCGGAAGCGCTGCGTGACGCCGTGCCGAGCTTCGGTAAGGAGCTTCTGGTAAAGGGCGAGCACAAGCTACTCCGCCAGATGTTCCGCCGCCTGTTCGAGAACTTCCAGAACTACGATGCTCGCGAGCGCGAAAAGACCGTCCTGGCCTGCCACGCTCTGTTCGCAGGCCTCATCCTCGGCTTGCAACACAAACAAGCCGAGCTGGCAGCGGACTCACTGCTGACCGCTCTATCGGATGAGAACAACCCGCGAGTTCTTCAGGCGCTCGCTACGCTGCTTCACGATATGGCAGGCTGCGCGGTACATTTTGCCGATTACCAACTCGCCACTCGCATTCTCCTGAAGGTCCAGTCACGTCAGCAGCAGTTCGAGTCGGGTGGCCGAGAGGACCAGGCTTTGGCCCGCGTGCTCGATCGCCGTCTGGATCCGACGGCCCAAAAACTCCTAATCGATGACATGAAGTCCGGCCAGACCAACCGACAGGAACGTGCGGCTCAGGTCATCGGTAGTCTCGGTCGGCCAGGCATTCCGATGCTCATCGAAGTGATCAAGCAGGAGCGAGACTTCCGGGTCAGGCAACTCGCGGCCAGCCTGCTGGCCGAGGCTGGACCCGAGGCCGGTCCGCAGATCAAGCGGGCGGTATCGACCGAAGTGACGGTGGAGCAACGATTCAGGATTTTGGAGGTCATCGACACCGTGACCACCGACCTGCGGGACGAACTCACCTACAGCTTCGGCGACAGCAGTGCCAAGATCCGGCGTGCGGCGTTTCGATTGTTCGAGCGGATTCGCGACGACGGACTCATCGATATCATGGTACCCCTGGCGCGCGACCCCGACGCCGCCGTAGCGAAGGGGGCGATTCGCAGCCTGGCCCACATGAAATCGGCCACGGCTGTCGATGGGTTGGTCTCGATACTGAACGAAACCGATGATTCGAAGGTGGCCATCGCGTGCTGTCAGGCGCTGGGCGAGTTGGGGCACACGTCGGCTATCGATGCCCTCTCAAACGTGCTCGCCCAAAGAAAACTGTCGCTGAGGCGCTGGCGCTGGGACGAACAAGTACGCGTCACGGCGGCCATGGCGTTGAAGCACATCTCTCAACCGCGAGCGATGGAGATCCTGTCTGCCTACAGCGAGGACACCGACGCCCGCGTTCGTCAGCTGGCTAGGCCTGCCCCGACACCCTCAGAGTAAAGAGAACTGCCAGGGCTTGGCGCCCTCACCGTTCAGGCGGGCGATGACGCGATCGATGACGCCTGAAGGAAAGACGCCGCCCGTTTCCAGAGTTTCACGATAGCGGGCCAGCGCAACCGCAACTTCCCCGAAATTGTGAGGTACCGGTACGGCTTCTCCCGAATCGCTCGCCTCTCGAGACGAAGTCTGCTTGAGAAGTTCGTCCAGGTTCGCCGTGGTGCGCCCATAAATCATCGCCAACGCCGCTCCCGCCATCAGCGGGTGAGGCAGCGCCGAGCCGTCGGGCAAGCGAAACTCCACCGTGGGTGCGGTCACCTCGCGACCCTCCCGGTCGGTGGGCACAACGGGAAGCCGGATCAGCGCATTGCGGTCGTGCTCGCCCCAAACGATCGTGTTCGGGGCCTCCTTCGCCTGCATCAGCCTGACGAACGAACCCTCCACCCGGTTACCGAACGCCATTAACGCCCCGCCCAACTGTACCAGGCCACCGATGAGCCAACGGGTCGGCTCGGAAAGCCCACCGCCGGCCTCGAAGATTGGGAGCGGAACCCCGTCTTTCACCAACCCGAAGTGGAAGTGCAGTCCGCTACCCGCGTGCCCCTCCAACATCATCGGGTCCGTGCTGCATCGCATGCCGTGCTGCTGAGCGAGATTGCGCAGCACCCACTGCGTGAGGAGAATGCCCTCGGCAGCGTCGGGAAGCGGAGCGAGCGCCAGCTCGATCTCGTGCTGCTCCCAGATCACGCCCTGGGTCTTCTTCGCCTCGATGTAACCCACTTCGCTGTGTCCGTACTTGATGGGCACGCCGATGTCGGCCAGGATGCCCAGCGCCTGGCGCCTGAGCGCCTGCCCGAACACAAACGGCGACGTCGCATGGTAACCCCGATCGTCGGCGCCGTAGATGTCGGTCTCGTCCCAACGTTTGCCCAGGTAGTATTCGACTTCGCCTAGCGCCCACAGCTCGATACCCGTCTGCTCGCGAAGATGTTCGAACGCCCGCCGGATGATGGTGTCGGGGGACTGCCGCAGCGGTGTGCCGTCGCGATCCACGTGACCGCACATCAGCACCAACGAAGGAAGATCGGCGAATGGGTCTATGAAGGCGCTGCCGATCCTCGGCCTCAGCATGATGTCAGAGGCGGCCGTCGGGATACCGGTACCCGGGAACAGACTGGAACCATCGGCTCGATCGCCACCCTGAATGATGTCGGTGAAATGAGTCACGCCGCGAGGCACGAAGTCGAGTGTCTTGATCCAGCCATCGCCACCCACGTGCATCAGACTGACGATGCGGATGTTGCGGCGTTTCACCAGGTCCACGAG
>JBDHGH010000007.1:0-41862 GCA_039589995.1 Gemmatimonadota bacterium
TAGGCATCATCGCGGGCAACAAGACCCTCAATCCGCTATTCTCGCGTTTGATCCCTGGCGATGACGATGGCAAGGTGTCGGTGGAGCGCACGAAGGTCGAGGGGATGGCCGACTTCTTGGTGGTGCCCCACAGTCATACGTACATCATGTGGCGGGAGGCGGTCATCGATCAGGTTGTCTACTTCTTGGAGACTGGGCAGTTCCAACGTGAGGAAATTGCGGATAACCGGTAGTCGAGAGGCTCTTGTCTTGGGAGTAGGTTGAGTAAACGAGTAATAGAGAAGAAGAGCAATTGAGTTTGGAGAGTCCGGAGGGCCCCGTTACTGGCGGGGTTTCTTTTCGGCACCACGCCAACTCCCAACTCGCAGTCTCGATTGCTCTATTACTCGTTTACTCACCTACTCCCTACCGCCCGGTCCCGCCTACTTCCAATCCAGCCGTTTCCTCCCTGTATCCCGCATTCTACATTCAGTTCAAGCGCGAGGCCCCCCAACAATGAGGGTATGTCATGTTGGTGCCAACCCTGTTGATGGCGGTTATTCCTATGGTTAGCTGGCCCCAAGACGGTGAACGCATCGTCCCGCTCCCCTCCCCATGCCTGGAAGGCGAGGTCTCTCTCGAGGCTGCACTGTCCGCGCGGAAATCGGTGCGGGAGTATACGGACGAACCCCTCGCCCTCGCCGAGCTGTCTCAACTGCTTTGGGCGGCCCAAGGCGTCACCCACTCGGGGAACAGAAGGACCGCTCCCTCTGCCGGGGCGCTTTACCCGATCGAGATGTACGTCGTGGCGGCCAACGTCGATGGGCTGGAGCGACGCCTGTACAAGTACCGCATCGGCCAGCACGACTTGGCCGAGGTCGCCGCGGATGACGTGCAGGGCCGCTTGGCGTCCGCGGCGTTGGAGCAGGAGGCTGTCAAAAACGCTCCCGTCGTGATCGTGGTTGCCGGCGTTGTCGAACGGACAGCGCAGAAGTACGGGCAGCGCGCGGTGAGATACGTGCACATGGAGGTGGGCGCCGTCGTGGAGCACATCCTGCTGCAGGCGGCAGCGCTGGAGCTGGGTGCAGTATTCATGGGCGCGTTCAACGACAATGAGGTGAAGCAGTTGCTACGCATGGAAGAAAAGGAAAGCGCCTTTGCAGTCGTTCCTGTTGGTAGGCCCGGTGGTTGATGGGTGTTTGGGAGTAGGTGTGTTTCGGAGCAGGTGAGTAAACGAGTAATAGAGAAGCAGAGCAATTGAGTTTGGAGAGTCCGGAGGGCCCTGTTACTGGCGGGGCCTTTCTCGGCACCACCCAAACTCCCAACTCGCAGTCTCGATTGCTCTATTACTCGTTTACTTACCTACTCCCTACCGCCTACTCCCAATCCAGCTCTCCTTGGCAGTTCCCCCATTCCAGACTATCCTTCCCAGAACCTACAGTTCCAACCATCAGCAGGAGCGCTAGCGATGAGGCACCGCATCGTTGTGCTCGGGCTGCTTGTCGGGCTCGCTTGTGGCGCGTCGGCAGGTCAGCTCGCAGCCCAATCCGACCTCGGAGAAGTCGACTTCCCCACATCGGGATCAGCGGAAGCCCAACAGCACTTCATCCAGGGCTTGCTCTTTCTTCACAGCTTCGAGTTCGCGGATGCCGGAGAGGCGTTTCGTGCCGCCCAGGAAGTCGACGGCGGGTTCGCCATGGCCTATTGGGGGGAGGCGATGAGCTACAACCACCCGCTCTGGGCCGAACAGGATGCCGAGGCGGCGCGCGCCGTGCTTGAACGCCTCGGGCCCTCTCCGTCGGGGCGAGCGGAGAAGGCGCCGACCGAGCGAGAGCGGGACTACTTGGGTGCGGTCGAGGTTCTCTACGGCGAAGGCACGAAGTACGAGCGCGACTTCGCGTACGCGGAAAGTATGCGACGACTTCACCTGAAGTACCCGGACGACGACGAGGCCAAAGCGTTCTACGCGCTGGCGATACTGGGGACGGCGCACGAAGGGCGCGATCACACCATCTATATGCGAGCGGCGGCGCTGGCCGAGGAAGTGTTTCGCGACAACCCGGAACATCCCGGAGCCGCGCACTACCTCATCCACTCCTACGATGACCCCGTTCACGCGCCGTTGGGACTGCGGGCGGCCCTGGCCTACTCCGAAGTCGCACCGGGCGCCAGCCACGCTCAGCACATGACTTCGCACATCTTCGTGGCTCTGGGCATGTGGGACGAAGTTGTGTCAGCCAACGAGACGGCTGTGGCGGTGGCCGATCGGCGTAGGGAAGCGAAGTCGCTGCCCCTCGATGCGAGGAACCTGCACGCGTTGCACTGGCTGGCCTACGGGTACCTGCAGCAAGGCCGATACGACGATGCACGTGCTTTGCTTATGACCATGGCTTCACAGGCAGAAGAGGTCGGATCGCGACGATCCCGTACGCACCTCGCCATGATGCGTTCCGACTATATCGTGAACACCCGGCGCTGGGATGATCCCGCTGTCGAGATCGAGGTCGACATCTCGGACATGAGCCCAGGCGTGGCGACTCGCGATCACTTCGCCGCCGGCCTCGCCGCATTGGAGCGCGGCGACCGAGCAAGCGCTGAAGGTGCGCTTGCGGCCATGGGGGAGATAGGCGATGGCGCTTCTCGCAGTTCGTCCTATCCACCGGGCCTGCAGGCCGCGCGGGTGATGGAGCTGGAACTTGAAGCATTGCTGGCCCGCTCCAACGGGAATATCCCGGCCGCTCTCGACCTCATGCGTGAAGCCGCCTCACTGGAAGAGCAGACGCCGTACGAGTACGGGCCGCCGCGCATCCCGAAGCCGTCGCACGAGCTACTGGGCGAAACGTTATTGGCAGAGGGCTCGGCCGAAGAAGCGCTCGTTGCCTTCGAGATGGCGCTTTCTCGTGCGCCGAAGCGCTCGGCTTCGCTGCTGGGGCTGGCGCGCGCCGCCGAAGCCACGGGCGACTTGGATAAGGCGGAGGAAGCGATGGGGATGCTGCTGGAGGTGCTGCATCGGGCGGATCCGGAGGTGTTGAGTCGGAGATGAGTATTCGTTGATTCGGGTTCAGAGAATGGGAGTAGGTGAGTAAACGAGTAATTGAGCAATCGAGACTGCGAGTTGGGAGTTGGGGTGACATCGAGGAATCAGTTGCTGGAGGACCGCCTCGTGTTGTTGGCTGCGGCGGTGTGTAGGATAGTCGGTGTGGTGCCGCAGGCCGGTGCTGGGGCTCACATCTCGAAACAGCTTGTGCGGTGTGGTACCTCGCCTGCCGCGAACTACGCGGAAGCACGCGGAGCCGAGTCGCGAAAGGACTTCGTTCACAAGATGAAGCTGTGTCTGAAGGAACTCCGCGAGACAATGGTGTGGCTCAAACTCCTCCGCGAATTAAACCTCGCCACGAAGGTCGGCTTAGAAGACGCGATTGACGAGTCAGACCAGCTCGTCGCGATATTCGTCACCTCACTCAACACCGCCCAGCGCAAAGAAGAGCCCCGCCTGTAGGCGGGGCCCCTCCGAAAACTTCAAACTCAATTACTCTGCTTCTCTATTACTCGTTTACTCACCTACTCCCGATCCCAACCGGCCTACTCCTCGGTGACAGCCGGAACCGGCGGCTTTTGTTCCACCGGAATCGGCGACACATACGCCTTACCTTCCGTCTTCTCCAGAAAATACGCCTTCGCCTCCGCCATAAGCGCCGGATCGGTCAGCATATCGATCCCCGTCAGCGCCAGCACCTTCGCAGCAAAGGCCGCCGCGACGATCGAGCCCTCGGTGCCATGGGACGCCGAGGTCGCCCAGCTGTGCCAGGGGACGTCGGCGGCGGCCGAGGTGGCCCGGAGGCTGACGGTGGGATTGATGTACGAGACCTCGGCGACGTCGGTTGAGCCGCCGCTCACGGGCTCCGGCTCGTCCGCCAGTTCCTTGATCTCGGTGTCGAGGCCTTTCTCCTCGAGGTCGAGGGAGCGCTGCAGGTCCTTAGCGAACTGCTGGTACTCGTCGCTGAATACGGGTTCGCCGACGGCTTCGAGGTTCTTCTGCATCGCGATCTGGAGCGGTCGGTTGAGATTCGTCTCGTGCACGCCGGTGATGAGGGTCACTTTGTATTCGGTGCGCGTGGCCAGGGCAGCGCCTTCGGCGATGTTCAGGATCCAGTTGTAGTACTCTTCCACTTTCTCGCGGTCCGCCTCGCGCACGTAGTACCACACCTTCGCGTATTCAGGTACGACGTTGGGCGCATCGCCGCCTTCCGGGATCACGTAGTGGATCCGTGCGGACGGCCGTATGTGCTCGCGCATCAGGTTGACGCCGTAGTTCATCATCTCCACCGCGTCCAAAGAGCTGCGACCGTTCCAGGGATCAGCGGCGCCGTGTGCGGCTTGCCCGAAGAACTCGACGGTGAAGTTGTTGAGTGCGCGGCCCGGCTGGTTGCGCACGCCTGTCTCCTGGCCGGGGTGCCAGTCGAGCGTGGCGTCCAGATCATCGAAGATGCCCGCCTTCGCCATGTAGACTTTGCCGACCACGGTCTCTTCCGCCGGCGTGCCGAAAAGCTTGACCGTACCTTGGATATCGTGTTGCTGCATGGTGCGCTTGAGGGCGATGGCCGCGCCCACCGATCCCGCGCCAAACAAGTTGTGGCCGCACCCCTGGCCGCTGGTGAGCCCATCCTCGCGGTCCTGGCGATGGGGCACCACGGCGTTGCCGACCCCCGGCAGCGCATCGAACTCGGCCAGTACTCCGATCACCGGGCTGCCGCTCCCCCACGAGGCCACGAACGCCGTGGGCATCTCCGCGACTCCGCGTTCGACCGTGAAGCCTTCCTTCTCGAGCAAGCCGGCGAGGAACTCCGCCGACTGAGCCTCCAGCATCGCCGTCTCGGAGTAGTCCCACAACGTCATCGCCATGAGGTGGATCTCAGACGAGAGCTGGTCTACTACGTCCAGCGCCGTCTGCTTTTCGGGCGACAACGATTGGGCCGGCAGAGAACCGGCTAAAGCGATCGTTGCGAGGGCGGCGATAAGAACCGTATGGGTTCGCGGCCGTGGGCTCATGTCGGCATCTCCCTGTTCGCAGGTCTGAAGTGGTCTGTGAGGCCTCAACAAACTGGGCCGCGGTCTCGGGTACGGCAAGCGAGCGGCGGGGCTTGCACGATAGGCCCCACAACCCAATGGTGTGGCTGTCGATTAGCACAATCTCTCACGAGGAATGGACAGGAATGACGCGTTCCAAGCGCACAGCCATCGCGACCTTTCTTCTCGCAGGACTCGTCGTGTCGGTGTCGGTAAGGCCGGCCGAGGCGCAAAGCGAGCGGGGCCGCCTGACCCTGAAGACACGCCCCGAGTCCACCGATTTCGAGGAGACGAGTCGATACGAAGACGTGATGGCGTTTGTCGAGACCGTGGTCGCTGCATCGGAGAACATGCACCTCGCCACGTTGGGCTACTCGATGGAGGGAAGAAGGCTCCCGGTCGTTGTGGTGGGCGATGTTGAAAACGCGTCGGCCGAGGCCGTGCTCGCCAGCGGGAAACTTCGAATCTTTGTACAGGCGAACATCCACGCGGGTGAGGTCTGTGGCAAAGAGGCAATGTTAATGCTGCTTCGGTCGCTGGCCAACGGCGAGCACGCCGAGTGGTTCGACTCCCTCGTCCTGTTGATCGCGCCCATCTGCAACGCGGACGGGAACGAGCGGATTCGATTGACCAACCGGCGGTACCAGCACGGTCCGGTGGCGGGGATGGGACAGCGCCCCAACGCACAGGGGCTCGATTTGAACCGGGACAACATGAAGCTGGAAACCCCCGAGGCACACTCGCTGGTGGCGTTTTGGAACGAGTACGACCCCCACATCATCATGGACCTGCACACCACGAACGGGACGCGTCACGCCTATCACATCACGTACGCGCCGCCGCTTCATCCCAGTACCGACCCGGATATCGTGGAGCTGCTCCGCGAGCAGCTTCTTCCACAGGTGACCGAGCGGATCAAAGAGAAGTACGATTGGGACTACTACTACTACGGGAACCTTCCGTGGCCCGGGATGGACGTCGAGCGAGGCTGGTACTCGTTCGGTCACCAGCCGCGCTATCTCACCAACTACGTAGGCGTGCGAAACCGCATCGGCTTGCTGAGCGAAGCCTACTCGTATGCGACCTTCGAGGATCGGATCACGGCGACCTACCGCTTCGTGGAAGAGGTCGCGAACTACGCGCACGGCAACGCCTCGGCCATCCGCTCGACGCTCGAGGAGGCCGATGCATCGGACCTCGCCGGCCAGGAGGTCGCACTGAGAGCGACTTTCCAGAAATCGGCCGAGTCGGTGGATATCGTGATGGGAGACGTGGTCGAGGAGGCGAATCCCTATTCGGGCCGGCCGATGCTGCGGCGCCTGGACGTGCGGCGGATAGAGGCCATGCCGGAGTTCGGCACGTTCGGGGCGACCGAAACGGTCCGGGCCCCCGCCGCGTACCTGGTCCCCGGCGAGTTGGAAAGCGTGCTGGGAAAGCTGGACGAACATGGCGTAGCCTGGGAGCCCCTGGAGGCACCCCGGAGTCTGGTTGTCGAGCGGTTCGTGGTCGATTCGACCCGGGCCGCCCAGCGCGAGTACCAGGGTCATCAGCAGCGCACCGTGTTCGGACACTATGAAGAGTCGCAAGTGACGGTGCCCGCAGGTACAGCGGTAGTTTCTGTTCGCCAGCCTCTCGGTTTACTGGCCGTCCTGCTGCTGGAGGCGCGCTCGGACGACGGACTGTTGAACTGGAATTTCTTCGACGACGAGCTCGAAAAGAAGGGCGAATATCCGGTCTTCCGGGCCCGGGATTGGGCCGACTGAGGGCGACGTTTTGGGCCTGATTTCATTGTTGACAACCGATACACCTGTTGCTAGCTTGGTGGCGCTAGAGTACCAGCGACACTTTGAGGGACCTGGCTCAAAAGCAGGTCCCTTTTTTGGTGTCAAGTCACTGGCTGGAGCCCCGCCGGCAAGATTCGTCGGCATGTGGTGACAGCAGCCCAGCGCGGGGGCTAAGGACCGCGAGTTCAAAGTCGGTAGGTGCGGCAAGGCCGGACTCCGACGTCACAAAAAGAGGGAGTACGGCAGATGCGTACCACCGGTAGAGTCAAGTGGTTCAACGACAGCAAGGGCTTTGGTTTCATCACCCCGGAGAACGGAGAAAAAGACTGCTTCGTTCACCACACAGCTATTCAGGGTGACGGCTACAAAACCTTGGCCGAGAACGAGTTGGTTGAGTTCGACGTCGTAGAGGGCGACAAGGGCCCCGCGGCTGCGAACGTCACCAAGGTTGGCAGCTAAGAGCCCATATTCGCCATAGGCGAGATAGAGGGGGCTGTTCCGCTTCGCGCGGGACAGCCCCCGGCTTTTTTCCTCAGGTTTTGCAGGCGCCTAGTTCCTGAAGATCCAATCCCAGTACTGTGAGGCGCGGTCCCGCGTCGCTTCTACATCCTCCTCCAGAAGAAAGCCCCGGCCCACCAAAGAACGCGCCGCCTGTTCCACGGTGCTCAGGTACGCTTCCTTGCCGGAGTAGAGGCTCTCGATGCTTGGGCGCGGGTCGCCGCTGCGTTCGCGATCGGCCTCGGTCGCCGGCAGTGGGATCAAGGTCCCGCGAAAGTCGGTGAGCTCGTCGGTTCCACCGGGAAATCCGTAGCGAAGGTTCCACGCTGTGTGCGTGGCCAGCGGCGCCAGGATTTCGATGGTCTCGACGCCGCCCAGCTCGTTCCCGACCATGTCGACCTGCGGCACCAAGACCGGGAACGATTCACCGAGCTTCGGTGGTTGGATGTCGATGATTCCCTCAGCCCAGCGGGCTCCGAAATCCGCCCGGTAAGCTTCGTGTGCTATTGAAGGAAACGTCACTCCGGGAATGGCGGGGAAATTCACGTTCTCCAGACCGACCAGAGTCCCCGAGTCGATGCGTGGGTAGGCGCTGGCGGGCGGTTCCACGTCATCGCGGACCCACTCCACCATACGGTTCAGCAGGGCCCTCATGCTCACCAGAAAGTTGAGCGGGTTGCCGCGATAGGCTTCAGCCTCCGGCATCTTTCCGGCCTCGGGCGGTGGGAACCGCTCGACGAAATGCTGGCCGCTGGCCAGGTGGTAGAAGCGCTCGTTCGGGTAGAGGTCGATGTCACCTTTCCCGTCCACGGTCGTCGTGATCAGCGCCGCCGCGCGTCCCCAGTACTCGTAGCCCGTGTTCGTGTAGAAAACCTTTGGCAGGTTCTCCCACTCGAACTGGTGAGCGAACAGCCCGTCCGACGCACCCGTCACGGAGTCGGTCTGTGTCGCGCTGGCGAACGGGTAGATGTCGGTTGGGTAGAAAAACGCCGAGTAGCGGTGCGCATCGCGCGAAGGCTGTCCGAACCGGTGGTTGAAGCTGCCGCGCCCGGCACCGGCGGTGTGGGCCATCACTCCGTCGAGAGCCTTTCGGCCTTCTTCATCGGTGTTGAATCCCTGGTAGATGTAATGGCGCAGAAAGCGTCCCGTCTGCGAGATACCGATAGCGACTCCGTATTGTACCGGGAACGGGCTGGACGGATCGTACTTGGCGTACGAGATCATGTCGCGAACCGCGGCCAGGCCCAACCCCACGATAGCGGGGTTCTGAGCGCGGTAGACCAGCTCGTAGATCTTCCCCGCCTCGAAGCCCGACGGCATGTAGATATGTGTTGGGTCCACGACCACGCTGTCGCCGGCCAGGCGGGCGAAGCGCCATTCGTCGCGGGGTACCGTTTGCCGCGGCGCGTTACGCCCGTCGCGCACGGTGAGGACGTTGTCCGGGTGGTCGGGGTAGGCCACTGGATAGGCGATATGGCTGCGGTGCCCGATGTGGAGCGACTGTGTCGCCCGATCCATGACCCAGTCCGCCCGTACCAATCCCTCGAGAGCCGCGCCATCCTCACCTACGGCCGTGGGGACGTGCAGCCGCAGCAGGCCCTCGCGCAACGGCACGTCGAACTGCCAACCGACCCATATGACGGTCAGCCCCATGCGCATGAGTAGCCCATCGCCGAAGTGCTCTGCATCGGCCGGGTCGAGGCTGCGGCCCGCGCCGTTGAAATAAGAGAGCGACGCCTTTCCGCCTCGGTTGCTCACCTCCAGCAAGGCAACGCCACCGCTGGGCACCGGGTCCTTCGGTCGCAGCACCGTGAAGTTGGCCCACGCCTCGACCAGCCCGTCCCGATTGCGCGGCGCCTTGTCGAGATCGACGATGCGTGCGTTCATGGGGTTGCTGGGATCGAAGACGAAGTAGACCTTGCCTACGATCTTCTCGTAGGGGCCGGCAGCGCCGAAAGACTGTCCGCCGAGGACGTCCTCTCGGCTCTCGATCTCTACGCGGACGACTTCCGCGTCGAGTGCGACTGGGCCGATGAGGAAGGCGAGAATAAAGAGCATGGGTTTTGCCCACCGAAACATGCGAGCTCTCCTGATGTCTTGGGTGGCGACGGTCGGGTTGCCGCTGGAACATTGGCCGCCGCTCCGGCGAGAGCAATACCGGGGGTTGGATGCTGTACCGCGCCTTGGCTGACCTGACCGTCCTGGTCCATTTCGCTTTCGTTCTATTCGTGGTCGGCGGGGCGTTCCTCGTGCTGCGCTGGAGGCGCCTGGCCTGGGTCCACGTACCCGCGGCGATTTGGGGAGCGCTCATCGAGTTCGCGGGTTGGATTTGTCCGCTGACGCCGCTGGAGAACCAATTGCGCGCGCTGGGTGGGTCGGCGGGCTACGGAGGGGGTTTCGTTGAGCACTACATCATACCCGTGCTGTACCCTGGAGGCCTGACCCGGGAGGTCCAGATCCTACTGGGTACGATCGTAATTACTATCAACATGGGCATCTACGGCTGGCTGCTGATCCGGAGGCGAAAGAGCAAGGGCGTGGGAGGAGCCTGAACGCCGTCGACGCGCTGCTTGCTGCGTTTTCTGTCAGCTATTAGCTTTGTTGTACTGCTAACCTCAACCGGTCGTCGAGTGAGTTTCCAAGCCGAGTCCTCGGAATTCCCCGCTTCGGTGCGATGCCTTCGCTCCATGACCTCCACTTTCTTGTGGTGTACTGCATCACGTAGCTAACCCAAGTCGAGCTTCCAGGGGGTATCGAACAGTGGCTAAGCGCATCTACGTCGGGAATCTTCCGTTCTCGGCGACAGAGGACGACATTAGCGAGTTGTTCTCTCAGCACGGGGAAGTTCAGTCGGTGAACCTGATCAACGATCGCCAGACGGGTCGGCCTCGCGGTTTCGGTTTTGTGGAGATGGACGAGGACGCGGCACAGTCCGCGATTTCTGCTCTCGACGGAGTCGAGTTCGGCGGTCGCACGCTGCGCGTCAACGAAGCGATGGAGCGTAGCGGTGGTGGTGGTGGTGGTGGTGGTGGTCGAGGTGGCGGCGGCGGTGGCGGTGGCAGGCGTGGAGGTGGAGGGCGCCGTTAGCGATCGGAACTTTTGCTAACACGTTGCGCGGTTGCGGGGACCGCGCGGCGCTACAGTCCGAGCCAGTAGTTGACCTTTAGTATGAAGACGTTTTCGGCAGGAATGGCACCGATGGCGTTGAACCCGTTAGCCAAATCGAAGCCGCTGGTGTCATAGCGAGCGCGCCTATTCTGCTGCCAAACTAGGAAGACGGTCGAACCCGGCCGGTACTCCCACCTCAAGACTGCGTTCACGCGTAGAGATTGGATGTGGAAGTTCTGGTCGCTGAACGACCAGTCGGTGGTCCCGTCTCCATCCCAATCGACGAAGCGCTCGCCATCCTCGACGCACGTGCGACCTCCGACACAAGTGACGCCGTCTCCGGTGTCCACGGCTTCGCCTTCCTCGAACACGTCGAAATCGAAGCTTTCGGAGGCGAGCAGTTGTTTCGTCGTCACGTAGTTGCCCGACGAGATGAGGGGCTGGGCGTAGAGCTGCAGCGTAAGGCTCGGGCTGACGGCGACGTTGAGTCGGGTCTCGAGTGAGAATTGCTCGCGCCGCATGTCAGAGAAGAAGTATCGCGAGCCGTAGGTTGGATCGAACCCGACATTGTCGGTGGTAGACACGTACTGAGCGGGTTCGAGGCCCGTATTGTAACGCGGCTGTAGCATCAATTCCCAATTCGGGGCCGGGCGGATCTGGAAGCCGAGCCCGACGGACCAGCGATTGCCGTAGTCGAGCAGTTGCTCGTACTGGAAGTTCGGCTCGAGTGAGATGGGCTTGCGACGATCGGTCTCCACGCCGACCTGCACCTCCACGGCGCCGGGCCGGACCATCAGCGGTCCGCCGCGTGTCCACACATCGTTCAGCACGTCCGGCCGGTACTCCGCGTTGAGCTCCAGCTCCCAGTAGTTCAACAGCTCGAACCTGTTGCGGAGGTTGAACTGGCCGCCCTTGCGAGCGTGCTTCCAGGCGTTGAAAGACAGTGGATCCTTGAGTGCCTCATGCCGCCAGTTCTGGAACATGAAGAACGTCAAGCTGTAGTTCCGGAAAACCGAACCGGGGCTGATCTCTCGATACGTTAGACGCGCGCCGGCATCGAGCCGCTCGCCCGTGGGGACGAAGCCCATGTCGTTGGCTTCGAAGCCCGGGGTTATCTGGCCGAGCCACAGCGCACCGGTCCAATGGCGAGCGCTGCGCCGCTCGAACTGTAGCCGCCAGTTGAGACCCGTCAGCGAGGTGGCGGTCGAGTCCACCGACAGGCCGACGGCATCGGGCCGCTGGAAATAGTGGTTGGACGCCTCCTGAACATCGATGAGCGCGGTCTGCGAGCCCTTGATGTGTGTTCCTGCGAAGTAGCCCCACAGCGCCCAGTCCCTCGAGCCCGAGCCGCCCCAGTTGTGCTCGAAGTCGACGCCGAGGCTGAACGCGTTCGAGGTCAGGAAGTTGAAGATTCCGCTGGTGGGCAGGCTCCGATTCATCCCCGTGAATATCATACCGGCAGTCGTCGCGCCGCCGCGAAAATCCTGCTGCGCGCGAAAAACGCCGAACTGGCTGCTCGGCTCCACCGAGTGCCTTTCGATGGCACCCGTGGAATCGACGTAGGCGAGACCGACCTCCTGGCTGGTGACCGCTCCCATCGCACCGAGCGATAGTCCACCGGTTGACCGCCCCGTGAACTTGGCGGCGCCGAGGATCGTCGTCTCGGAGGGGACCTTCTCGAACTGTGCCTCGTCCGGAACCGCTCCCTGCGGCGCACGCCCGATGCGGCGGCTGTAGAACAGCTGGTTTGATCTGCCGCCGGACAACGTGAAGTTGAAGATCTGGGCATCTTCGACGAAGAACGGGCGTCTCTCCGGGAAGAACGTCTCGAACTGCGTCAAGTTAATGACCGCGGGGTCGACTTCGACTTGCCCGAAGTCCGGATTCACTGTGCCGTCCAGCGTGTAACCTGCGCCAACGCCCAAGCGGAAGTCTAGCCCGGCGCGATGCTGGAAGTCGGAGCCATCGAAAAACGGGTTCCCTGCGTCGGCCGGCGCTGTGTAGATGCTGGTCAACGCGTAGGGCCTAAACTCGATGCGTCTCGGGCTTCTCGGGATTTGCAGACCCTGCAGCTGGCCGAAGACGCTGACCTTGCCGTGCTGGACCCGCGATTCCAGCGCAAAGAAAGTCACTTCATTGGACGCCAGTCGCCGCCGCGAGACGTTCACACCCCACGTCTGCGTGCTATCGGAAGCGTTGTACTTGAGTTGAGACAGCGGGATCCGGATCTCGGTGCTCCAGCCGGTGGAGTCGCGGTGCACGGAAGATGACCACACCGCGTTCCATGCGTCGTCCTCTCTGACGTCGTCGTAGATGTAAACGTCACGCTGAACGTTGGCCGCGCTGACGCGAAAACGATAAGCGGTGCGGCGGTCGCTGTTGGGGTCGACGGAGAACTCGAAGTAGTCGTACTGGCCGTGCTCGTCCCGGCGAACCAGTTGATCGCCGATGCGGTCCGCCTGCGAGTCGTGCATGACCGCGCTCACATAAAGAGCGCCATCGTCGAACAGGACTCGAACTTCGGTGGGTTGCTCGGCGGGCGCGTTCTCCACCGGCTCGCGCTGCACGAAGCGGGTGATCGCTACCGCATCTTGCCAGGCCGGCTCATCGGGTCGGCCGTCCAGGTGGATGTCGCCTTCACGGCGCGCGGCCGCTGCGACCGGAAGCGTCGGAGGTTCCTCTGCGTGGGCGTCGTCGCCGTTGGACTGATTTTGGGCGTACGCCGACGGGCCGCCCGGAAGAGCGACAGCCAGAAAGGCTAGAGCTATGAGGGCTTTTTTCGATTTCGAGCCCATCAGAACGATCAACCCTGCATTCCGCTACTAATCAAAAAAACACGCGCAGGCACACTCCGTTCCCCGGATAGGGGCTCGGTGCCTGAGCCGTGACCGAAGCACTCATCCGTCCTTCGCCAGAAAAACACCCGATGTGCTGGGAACGTTGAGGTCGAGGTGGGGGCGACGGCGGCCTGCACAGAGCGCCAAGCCAGCGTGAAAGAAAGCAAAAAGCGCCGTCCTCGCCAGACCCCGAAAGCCTGAGAATCCCTGAGAAATCGCGAGATTTCGGCCGAGTTGATGGTCTGTTGATAGGCGGTCCCTAGACTGGCCCTGCTACCCGGCGGCGTCACGATCGGGCGCCCGCCGTGGGCCCGAAGACGCCGCCGGGCCCGGTAGGTGGCGGCGCAATTGGGGAGGGGTGAGTTGAGGCGGTACAGGGTTTGGATCGATCGGGCGCTCAGCGTCGCCACGGCTGGGGTCGTCGTGATGGCCCTCTACTTCCTCGTCACCGAGCGCGTAATACCTGCGCTCCGTGGAGAGCCCGTGCGAGTCATCGAAGGCGGGAAACTGCCAGGCGGACTGGAGTTCGAGCTGCTCGACGCATCGGGTGTGCGGGGGACCATGAGGGTGCCTGGGGCGAGGCCTGCGCTGCTGCTCGTCTTTGCTTCGACCTGTCCGGCGTGTTACGCGAACCTGCCTGCTTGGCAAAAGGTGATCGCGGCTGGCGAAGAGGGGCTGACGGTTCTCGCTGTGGGTCTCGAGTCCGACCGGGTGGCCGCGTTACGGTACGCGCGGACGCATCTGTCTTCCGCCATACCGGCCGTGCCCGAGGATCCGCATCGGTTTAGCGCCACTCTCGGAGTGGACATCGTGCCCTTCACCGCGCTGGTCGATGCGAGCGGAAGTTTGCGGTGGGTCCAGCAGGGTAGCCTCGACTCGGGGGCGGTCGACTCATTAATCCGTGCGCTGGGGGCCTTGGCGGGCTCTTGAAACCCATAGAGAGAGGATTCGAACATGAGACAGAAGCTCTTGCTGGCCGCTGCTGCTGCGGCACTCGCCTTGGGACAACCCACCCCGGCGCTCGCTCGGGATTGCGAGGACATCTGCGCTGAGAAAGCAGTCGCGAGGTGTGAGAACATCGACTCGTTCAAGTGCTCGGCGTACATCGCAGGCTGTTTGTCCGGATGTTCCTTCGGCAAGATTCTCCTTTGGTTCTAGGTCGGAGGAGATGATGAGACGATTGCTGATTGCTTTGTTCGTCCTGGCTGTCGGTCTCGGTGGGACGCCAACGGAGGTCGCCGCGGAAAAAGGAAGGGCGGCTTGCGAAGGCTACTGCGCGACGGTCGCCGTGGGTTGTTACGTGCTTGTCGGTTGGGCGATAGGCAGAGAGAAATGCGACGCTATGTACCAGGGGTGCGTTGACGGGTGCGTGGCGGCGTTGGTCGAGGAATAGGAGACGAGATGAATCCCGGGAGAATGACCGGGATTATCGGACACCTCAGCGTTGCGGCCGGTCTCCTGGCCGCAACGCTGTCGGCAGCGGGGTGTGGGGATCGGTGGGGCGAAGCTCAGAGCGCCGCAGTGACACAGGGCGATGTGGCGATCGATCACGAGCTCCAAGTTCTGCCGAGCCGGTGGTTGGTCCCTCCGCAGGCGACCCTCGAACCGCCGCTCGCCGCGCCGGTGGCCATCGACGTCAGCGACGCACTCGGCAGGCTCTACTTATTGGAGCTTCAACCGCCGGAACTCCGCGTCTATGAGCAGGCTTCCGGCGTCTTCGTCGAAACGATGGGAAGGGAAGGGGATGGGCCGGGAGAGTTCAGGTTTCCTGTGGACCTGGCGGTAGGCTCGAGCGGAACCGTTGCGGTTCTGTCGATGAGTGGCAGAGTGGCCCTTTGGACACCGGCAGCGACGCTAGCCGGGGAGGTCCGCGCCGGGACTGGACTGGCGACCGACCTGATGGCGGTCCGCGGAGACACTTTCTTGGTGAAGAGCGATCTCTTCCCACCGCACGACTACTCCGAGTTTCGCGTCGTTACGTCCGACTCCGCGCTGCCGAACGCAAGATTCCGAGATGACGGGATCGCCGGTCTTGAAGAGATGGGTTCAATGTCGAAGAACCACAGCTACGCCGTCACCGCGACGCAGGGCGGCGAGTTACTTCTCTCACCGCCGGGCCCCGACTACCTGATTTTTCGGATTGGGCCCAATGGGCAGCTCCGTCAGACGATCCGCAGGCCCGAGGTCCCAACTCTGTTGCGAAGCGAAGAGGACATGGAAGCGGTCCTCGAAAGAGTGAGGAAGGGATTCGCCGCGGCGGGCCGTGATGCGCCGCAAAACCTTCGCGTCCCGATCTACCGACCCCACGTTGCGCGCCTCGCGGTGTCGCACGACGGATCGTTGTGGGCCCTGACTCGTCGCGGCGAAAAGAGTTCGGCGGTCATCGATCATTTCTCTTCTGGCGGAAGATTCCTGGCCAGTTACAGAGTCCAACTGAGCGTTGGGGATCTGGCCGTAGGCGAGCGGTCCATCTATCTGCTGGCTCGGGGCGACTACGATGTGGCGGGGATCGCGGTCGCGGGTAGGCCCCATGCGACTGGAGAGCGAGCGGAGATTCAATGAGCCGTGAGCGTGCGGACTTCATGATCGACGTGGAACGTGTGCGATTCCGCTACCGCTCGATGAAGGGGTGGGCGCTGAACGACGTTTCGTTTCAGGCGAAGAGAGGTGTCGTGCTTGGGATCGTCGGGCCCAACGGGTCCGGCAAGACGACGCTCTACCGCTTGATTCTTGGTTTGATGCCGCCGAGCTCCGGTCGGATCTCTGTGGGGGGAAAGGCTCCCGCGGCGTATCGCGCCTCGCGCGGAATCGGATACCTGGCCGAGCAAGTGCGACTGCCCGGCAATGTCCGCACCGGCGAGTTCGCAGAACTGATGGGCCGACTCGCCGGTTTGGGCAAAAAGGACAGAGAGTACGCCATCGAACGATTGATGGCGTTCCTCGGCATCGGCGACAGAGCGAATTCGAGAATCGGGACCTTGTCGCATGGCTACCGTCAACGAGTAGGACTTCTGGCTGCCCTGCTCGGAGGCCCGGAGCTACTGTTGTTCGATGAACCCGCGAACGGTCTCGACCCCGAGTCGGTGGGTATCCTTCGCAGTCTACTCCGGAGCCTCAAACGCAAAGGCCGGACGGTAATCGTCTCATCGCACAACCTCGTCGAACTCGAAAGAATCTGTGATGAGATTCTGATTCTGAGACAAGGACAACTTCTCGGCCGCTGCTCGCGAAGGGACCTGTTGGCTCGCACGGACATTTGGGTGGTGCAGTTGGGTCAGGGATCGGTGGGCGCGTCATCGGAAGCCATCGGATTGGGCGGAGAATTCGGCGGCGTGCGGCTGGCTGCCGACGAGGTGGTCTTCGAGGACCAGGCGATGGCCCTAGGATTCGCCGCGCACGCACGGGCTGTGGGCCAGACCGTCGAAGCGATCGAGCGGCGCCCGTTCGATCTCGAATACCTATTCCACTCGCTGGTGCAAGAATCCGAAACGAAAGGTGGTTGACCGATGGTCTTAGCGCTTCGCCTCGTCCCCGCGTTGTTCCGCTTTACGGGTGAGGACGTCATTCGCGGCCGCCATCAGTTCTTTGGTCTTTTGCTCCTTGTACTGGGTGTCCTGCAACTGGTTCTGGGCATCCGCGCTGCCGGTGGCGAAGCGGAGGGGCTGGGCGCGTTCCTCATGCTGGGATTCTGGTTCGTGGCGGGACCGCTCTGCCGGTCTTGGGTGGATGAAGACGTTCGCTTGGGCTATGCGGCGCTTTGGCTGCAGAAGCCTGTCCGGCCTCTGGATTTCTACTCCGCTCGTGTCGTGGCTCTGGCTGGTTGGGCGGCGCTGGCCGCGCTGGCCGTCGGGTTGTCGGCTCTGCCCGGTTTCGTTTTGGCCGGCGGCGTAACCCAACTCGTCGAGCTGGTGCTTGGGGCCGGCTGGATCCCGACGATCCTGGTCGTACTCGCTTTCCTGGGATCGACGCTGGGCGCTCGAAACGGTGCGCTGTTCGCCTACGCTGTGTTGATTGGCGGATTCGCCCTCCCCGGCCTCGGCGACTCGCTGCCGGTGGGCGCCGCTCGTGGCGCTCTCGAGGTCGTCCTTCCTCCGACGAACGCCGGCCTTGCCGCCATGGTCTCCGTGCGCGATCAGGGAATCTTCGAGGGTGTCGCCCGGCTGTGGCCGCTACTCGCCTACGGCGCTGGGTGCCTCGCTCTCGGGTTGCTTCTCTCGTTGAAGGTGACTTCCCGGCTGGGGCATTCGCTGTAAGCAGGAGATACACGCCGGTCAGAGCTTCCTTGGGTCGGAACGATTGCGTCAGTCGAGTGTCCTAGCTATTATCAACGATGATAATAGCCCCGGCCGGCTTGTCGGCCGGTCGATAACCCCAAGGTCCAATGTCCGCGTCTAGTCCGGCTGAATCAGCGATCCCAAGGGTCACCACAAAGCCTCCCATCGGCTGTGCCATGCTGATGATGGACCTGTTCCGCAGCTACCTTCATCAGCAACGTCTGCCGCTCACTCATCAGCGCGAAGCCATCGCCATGTCGCTGTTCGAGAGCGAGCATCACCTGTCGGTGGACGATCTCGCCGATATGCTGCGAGGCCGAGGCGAGCACGTGGGGAAAGCAACGATCTACAGAACCCTGAACCTTCTGGTGCAGGCCGAGTTGGCGCGCGAGCTGGATTTTGGCGAGGGATTCAAGCGATACGAACATCAGGCTGGCGAGGCTCGACACGATCATCTGATCTGCACCGGCTGCAGCAAAGTGATCCGGTTCAGCCGGGTCGCTCTGGACGAGTTGCAGGAGCAGATCGCGACGGAATACGGCTTCGGTGTCCAGAGCCGCCGGCTGAAGATCTACGGGCTGTGTAATGAGTGCCAGACTGGAGCCGAGCCGGGGACCGTGGACGAATCCGTGGAGGATCGTGTGCCGGAGCCAGTTGGCGCGGGTCCCGAAACGGGATAAGCTGTCCTCCGGCGGGAACCGGGGATACAGTCCGAGAGCCTGTCGCCGCTCTTTCATCGCGAGATGGAGGCGGCGCTTTTCTTGCACTCCGGAATCCGGCGACCAGTGGAAAATACGCGAGGTGAGATGAACGAACGCGAGCGGCTTCTCGATTTGCTGGCCGAGAGATCCTTCCGAGTGGGGGAGTTCACGCTGGCCAGCGGTAGGAAGAGTCGGTACTACGTCGATGCCAGGACGACCACTCTGTCCGCGGAGGGGCAAGCAGTCATCGGCGTGCTGGGGCTTGCAGTGTTGGACGAGGCCGAACTTCGGCCCGCCGCCATCGGTGGCCTGACGATGGGTGCCGACCCGATCGCCTACGCCATCGCGCACCGCAGCTTCCTGGACGGCCGGCCCATCGACGCCTTCACGGTTCGCAAGGAGCCCAAGGGTCATGGAGTGGGCAAGCAGATCGAGGGCTGTTTCGAGGCGGGCCCCGGAGTCGTCGTCATCGAGGATACGATCACGACCGGGGGTTCCGCGCTGAAGGCGTGCCAGGCGGTGGAGGCGGCCGGCGGCAATATCCTGGCCGTTCTTGCGTTGGTCGATCGCGAAGAGGGGGGCAGGGAAGCGATCGAGGCCGAGGGATACCAGGTTGTGGGTATGGTCGGGCTTTCGGAGCTTCGCGAGCGGGTCGGCGACACGGACTGAAAGGCGAGCGATGTTAGCCTGCCACCGGGTGCTGGCACCGGAAACTCGGGAATCCTATTATTTCGGGCCTCGTTTCGACGAGGTCGCTAGCTCAACCCAAACGAGAACCCCGGATCGGATGCATGCTGCGTAGCACACTCCTATACCTCAGTGAAAAGAAGAGTCTCCAGGATTTCATATTGCGCAGCAAGCTCGCGCGCGGCATGGCGCGTCGCTTCGTGGCAGGCGAAACGCTGGACGATGCCATCGAGGTCACCCGCGACCTCAACGCCCGGGGCATGGAGGTGACCCTGGACAACCTGGGCGAGGCCGTCGAGCGAGAGGACCAGGCAAGCCAGGCGACCGATGACTATATCAAGATCCTGGAGCGGATCGACAACGAGAACGGAATAGCGGCGAGCATTTCGATTAAGCCCACCCAGTTGGGCCTGGCCATCGATCCCGAATTGGCACTCGGGAACCTACGACGCCTGGGGGACGCTGCGCGGAAGTACCGCAATTTCGTGCGCATCGACATGGAATCGACGGACTATACCCAGTCGACGCTCGATGTTTTTCACGCGCTCTTCAATGAGAACAAGAACCTGGGTACGGTCATCCAGTCGTACCTGCGTCGCAGCGAGGACGACATACGCAAGCTCGCCTCGGTGGCGGCGCCGGTCAGGTTGTGCAAGGGTGCGTACAAGGAGCCCGAAGATCTCGCGTTCCAGAAGAAGCATGAAGTCGACGACAGCTACGTGGAGCTGCTCGACATATTGATGGACTCGGATTCACCTTTGGCCATCGCGACACACGATCACGTGATGATCGATGCGGGCAAGCGCTTGATAGAAAATTATCCGAATCGCCAGGCTCCGGTGGAGTTCCAGATGCTTTACGGAATTAGGCGCGACCTGCAGGCGCGCCTGGTAGAGCAGGGGCACAAGATGCGTGTCTACGTGCCCTACGGTACCGACTGGTACCCGTATTTCATGCGAAGGATGGCCGAGCGGCCCGCGAACCTGTTCTTTGTACTGAGGGCGTCGGTAGGGAAGTAAGTCAGCTGAGACTCTGTAGATCGCTCGGCTGCATAGCGAGGTCGAAGACATCTCCGAAACTAACAGCGACCCGGTCGACCACTGCGGTGATATCGCAGGGCTGGCCGGTTTCCTTTGCTATCGATGTCATCTGCACCGCGTCGATCCCACAGGGTACGATGAGTTCGAAGTCCGTCAGGTTGGTGCTCGCGTTGAGCGCAAACCCGTGGTAGGTGACCCAACGCGTCACGTGCACTCCGATGGAAGCGATCTTGCGATTCTCCACCCATACGCCCGTATAGCCTTCGATCCGGCGTCCCACGATTCCAAAATCTCTTAGCCCGCGTATCAGCACTTCCTCCAGTTGGCGGAGATACCAATGCAGGTCCTGCTTGTGACGGCCGAGGTCGATGATGGGGTAGCCGACCAGCTGGCCGGGTCCGTGGTAGGTGACGTCACCGCCCCGCTCGACCTCGTGGACTTCCACTCCGCGTTGCCGTAGCAGATCGGGTGAGGCCAGGAGGTTGGAGTCGCTGGAGCTTCTTCCCAGGGTGATGACGCGTGGGTGTTCGAGAAGCAGCAGCACATCGTCAGGGACGGTCCCATCTGCCCTGTCGGCTGCGAGCCGGCGCTGAAGGTCCCAGGCCTCGGTGTATTCCGTGAGGCCCGGTAGGTGGATGAGCTTGCAGACTCGTTCGCTGGTCACTTGCCGCCCGGCCCCGCGCGGGCCTTAGTCCTCGGCTAGATGTGGATGGGCCGCTCCAGCGTCGCTAGCGCGGCCTCCATCACCGTTTCGGCCAGCGTCGGGTGGGCATGCACGGTGTTGGCGATCTCTTCGATGGTCGTCTCCAGGGCGCGACCCAACGTCGCTTCGGCGACCAGCTCGGTCACGTTGTGGCCGACCATGTGAACACCGAGTACCTCGCCGTACTTGGCATCGGCGACGATCTTCACCATGCCGTCCGGCGCCCCGGCCGCGAGCGCGCGACCGTTAGCGCTGAACGGGAACTTGCCCACCTTTACGTCAAAGCCATCGCCTCTGGCCTGCTTCTCCGTGCGTCCCACACTGGCCACTTCCGGATGGCAATACGTGCAGGAGGGGATGTTGTTCTTGTCCAGCCCATGCGTGGGGATGCCGGCGATGCGCTCTGCGGCGATCGTCCCTTCGTGCGAACCCTTGTGTGCCAGCATCGGCGCGCCCGCGACGTCGCCGACGGCATAGATCCCTTCCGCGCTCGTCTGACAGAACTCGTCGACTTCGATCCAGCCCTGGTCGTCGAGTTTGATGCCCTCGGTTTCGAGTCCGAGGTTGTCGCTGTTCGGTGTCCGACCCACGGCCATGAGCAGCGAGTCGCACTCCAGGGTCTCGTCGCCGGACGGCGCCTCCACCGTCACTTTGAGTGAGGTTTTGGTCTTTTCCAACGACTTCACCGCGGTCTTCGTCTTCACCGTCATCTTGCGCTTCTTGAACGAGCGCGCCACGACCCCTGCAATCTCTTCATCCTCCAACGGCAGTAGATGCGACAGCGCCTCGACGATGGTGACTTTGACCCCAAATGCGTCGAAGACGTCGGCGAACTCCATGCCGATCGACCCGGCGCCGACGATCACCATGCTACCCGGCAGCCGCGTGAGTTCGAGCGCCTCGCGGCTGGAGATGACGCGGTCCCCGTCGAACTCGAAACCCGGGAACGTCTTCGGACGCGAGCCAGTAGCGATGATGATGTTCTTGGCGGAGAGTTTTGCGGCGCCGCCGTCGTTCAGGTCCACCTCGACCTGCTTGCCGCCGGCGAGCCGTGCACGCCCGAGGATCGTGGCGACTCCGTTCTTGTCGAACAGGAACTTGATCCCCTTGGTCAGCCGGTCGCTGACCTGACGACTGCGATTGACCGCTGCGGCGATATCGAGGCTATAGCCTTTCACCTTGACGCCGAAGTCTGCGGCATCGTGAGCGACATGGCGAGCCAAAGCCGCGCTCTCGAGTAGGGCTTTCGCTGGGATACAGCCCCAATTGAGGCAGACGCCACCGAGACCGCCCTCGGGCAGTTTCGCCTCGATGCAGGCGACGTCCAGGCCGAGCTGGGCCGCTCGGATCGCGGCGACGTATCCGCCGGGCCCGGCGCCGATAACTACGAGGTCGTAAGAGTCCTTTATGCCAGCCATTTTCTTAGCCAAGGCCGTGCTCCGCAGTTTTGGTTTCCACAAAGGTCCGCCGCGAAAAACTAGGCGATTGGGTACTACAACTACAAGACCAGCCTCAGCGGGTTCTCGAGCATCCCCTTGAAGGTGGCGAGGAACTCCGCTCCCATGGCGCCGTCCACCGCTCGATGGTCGCAGGACAGTGTGACCCGCATCCGTGGTCGAATCTCGATGGCACCATCGATCACGACGGGCTTCTCCTGCGTCGCACCCACGGCCATGACGGTGGCCGCCGGCGGATTGATCACTGCCGTGAACTCGTCGATCCCATACATGCCCAGATTCGAAATCGTGAAAGTCGCGCCCTGATACTCCTCGGGTGCCAACTTCTTCTCGCGTCCTCGATCGATCAACTCTCGAGTCTCCTCCGAGATCTGTAGTAAGCCTTTCGAGCCAGCGTCTCGAAGCACGGGCGTAATGAGGCCGTCTGGAACCGCCACGGCCAACCCTATGTCCACCCGAGTGAATCGGCGAATGTGGTCGCCGGCAAACGCGACGTTCACGTTGGGGTGTTGAACCAGGGCTTGGGCCGCCGTCTTCATCAGGATCTCGTTGACGCCGACCTTGGCGCCGGTCCCCTCGAGGGACTGGTTCAACTCGGCGCGCAGTTCCAGCGCGCGGGCCATATCGACTTCGACGGTCAGGAAGAAGTGAGGGACGGGACCCAGGCTCTGGACGAGGTTGCGGGCGATCGCCTTGCGAATCTGCGAGAGATCGACGCGCTGGAACGGCACACCCGAGTCGATCTCGATGGGCGCAGCAGCCGCAGTCGCCCCCGGGGTCGCCGGGGCTCCGGGCTGGAGCGCCGCCTCGATGTCCCGTTTGATAATACGGCCGCCGGGCCCCGATCCTCGCACCGAGTCGAGTGCGACTCCCTTTTCGTCCGCCATGCGACGAGCCAGTGGCGAAGCTTTGACTCGGCCTCCGTCTCCCGCCGGAGCTTCGATCGTCTCCGTCGCGACCGGTTGTGCTGAAGGGATCGGCGCTTCGATTTCCGTTGACGCCTCGACAGCCGCGGCTTCGCTCTGGGTCGCTGCGGCGATGCCGGCAGCGACCTTTTCGCTTCCTGCCAGCAACTCGGAGATATCTTCGTCCTCTGCGGCGACCACTCCCAAAATCGTGCCGGTGGGGACCGTCGAGTTCTCGGCCACCAGGATTACCCGCAGCACACCCGAGCCCATCGACTCGACTTCCATGGTTGCCTTGTCGGTCTCGACCTCGACAACGACGTCACCCGACTCGACGGGGTCACCCTCTCTCTTGACCCAGCTAAGAACGCGCCCCTCCTCCATCGTGGGCGACAGCTTCGACATGACGATTCGCGTTGCCATCGGCTACTCCCGGTAACACGTCTGGCGGATCGCATTCACGATGTAGTCCGCCTGGGGGAATGCGATCTGTTCCAGATTCTGCGCGTACGGATCCGGAACATCGGCACCGGTCACGCGAGCGATCGGAGCGTCCAGATAATCGAAGGCCTCGCGCTGTATGTCGTCGACGATCTGGGCTCCGATTCCGGCAACGGGCCAACCCTCCTCGACGATCACGCAGCGGTTTGTCTTTCGCACCGAGTCGAGGATGGTGTCGATGTCCATCGGACGCAGCGTGCGCGGATCGATCACCTCTACCGAAATCCCGTCCTCCTCCTCGACGATCTTCGCCGCCTGTAGCGCGGAGTGTAGCGGCCGTGAGTGAACGACCATCGTAATGTCGGTGCCGGGGCGCTTCACCTCTGACACACCCAGCGGGATCAGGAAGTCCTCGTCCTCGGGCACGTCGTCCCTAGTGCCGTACAGAAGTTCTCCCTCCAGGAATACCACGGCGTCGTCGTCGCGGATCGCCGATTTGAGCAAGCCCTTCGCGTCGTGTGCGGTTGCCGGTGCCACGACTTTCAGACCCGGCACGTGCGCGTACCACGAGTCGAGCGCCTGCGAGTGAGTGGCGGCGACCTGGTTGGCCGCGCCGCTGGGGCCGCGGAACGTGATCGGCATCTTGAACTGGCCGCCGGACATGTAGCGCATCTTGGCGGCGGCGTTGACGATCCCGTCGATGGCCAGCAGGGCGAAGCTCCAGGTCATGTACTCGATGATCGGCCGCAAGCCGACCATGGCAGCTCCAACGCCCAGGCCCGTGAAACCGAGCTCGGCGATGGGCATGTCACGGACGCGCCATTCGCCGAATTCCTCCAAAAGGCCGCGGCTGACCTTGTAGGCACCCTGGTAGGCTCCTACTTCTTCGCCCATCAGAAAGATGTCGGCGTCGCGTTGCATCTCCTCGCGAAGCGCTTGATTGAGGGCCTCGCGGTACGTGATCACCGCCATGGGTCCCTCCGCTTCATCCCCGGGTACTCGTTCGCATAGACATCGGTGTACAGTTCCGATGGCGGCGGAGTGGGGCTCTGACTCGCGAACTCGATCGAGCGATCGACGACGACCTTTACATCCGTCTCGATCTCATCCAGATCTGACTCGGAGACCATCGCGTGCCTTTGTAGAATCTCGATGTAGCGCTTGATCGGGTCGTCGTTCGATTTGAACGAGTGGACCTCTTCCTTGGTGCGATAGTGTCCGTAGTTGGGATCGGACATCGAGTGGCCGACGAACCTGTACGTCTTCGCTTCGACCAGCGTGGGAAGTTTGTGGTTGCGCGCGCGCTCGATCGATGCTTCGACCGTCCTGCGCACCTCCAGGACGTCCATCCCGTCCACCGTCCAACCCTGCATGCCCTCGTAAGCGCAGGCGCGATCAGCGAGGTTCTCGATGGCGGCGGCGCGGTGCACCGCGGTGCCCATGCCGTACTGATTGTTCTCGATGACGAAGACGATGGGCAGCTGCAGCAGGGCCGCCATGTTGAGCGACTCGTTGAAGGCGCCGATATTGGCGACCGAGTCGCCGAGAAAACAGATGCAGACCGCGTCGCTATCGCGATAGCGAATCGCGTAGCCGATCCCCACCGCTATAGGCAAGTGGCCGCCGACGATGGCGTGCCCGCCCATGAAGTTGACCTTGGTGTCGAACAGGTGCATCGAACCACCTTTACCCTTCGAGCACCCATCGATACGACCGAAAAGCTCGGCCATGATCGCGCCGGGGTCCATGCCGCGGACCAAGCCGTGCACGTGATCCCGATAGGCGGTGATCACGTAGTCCTCATCGCGCAGTGGGGTGATCGCACCGACCGCCACCGCCTCCTGCCCTATATACAGGTGGCAGAAGCCGCCGATCTCGCCCATCTGGTACATTTCAGCGGCCTTCTCCTCGTACCGACGGCCGAGGATCATCCACCTGAGTATCTCGATCAGGGCGTCCCGATCGAGCCCCAGAAGCTCATCCGTTTGCGTTATTCTCGTCGCCACTCAGCGCGACCTCCATTTCTATGCACTGCGGAAAACGCGGGCGTGAATGCCCGCTCAACTGCTCCGGGACAGAGTGTCCTCTGGAGTGGTGATCCCTACGCCTGCGGGCGCTCGGAGAAGGAGCCGCCTCCGATCGACTCGACTTGCTCGCGGGCATGGTACGAACTGCGCACGAGAGGGCCGGCCTCGACGTGCTTGAAGCCCAGCTCCTGCTCGCCGATCCGCTTCAACTCCGCGAATTCGTCCGGCGTATAGTAGCGGTCGATCGGCAAGTGCTGGGGTGAAGGACGGAGATACTGGCCGAGGGTCAGGATCTCGATGCCAACGCCCGCCAGGTCGGCCATGGCCTCGACCAGTTCGTCGCGCGTCTCGCCCATACCACAGATGATGCCCGATTTTGTGAGAACCGTCGGGTCCAGGTCCTTAGAATGTTTCAGTACTTCCAGGGCGCGCTCGTAGCGTCCGCCCGGACGGACAAAACGGTACAGCCTGCGAACTGTCTCAAGGTTGTGACTGAAGATCTCGGGTCGCGCCCGCACGACCGTTGTCACCGCGTTAAGGTCGCCTTTGAAGTCCGGCGTCAGCACCTCGACCGAGCACTCGGGAGCCACTTCGCGGATCGAGTCGATCGTTGCTGCGAAAATACCGGCACCGCCGTCGGGCAGATCGTCGCGATTGACCGATGTGATGACCGCGTGCTTGAGACCCATCGCTCCAACGGCCTCGGCCACGCGCCGCGGCTCTTCCTGGTCGAGACCCTCCGGCAACCCTGTGGTCACCGCGCAGTAAGAACACGAGCGTGTGCAGATGTAACCGAGAATGATGAAGGTCGCGGTTCCTGCTCCCCAACACTCGCCCATGTTCGGGCAGTGTGCTTCCTCGCACACCGTGTGGAGGGTCTTGGTCCGCATCAGGCGCTTGAGGTTGGTATACTCGCCTGTTCCTGGCGCGCGGGCCTTGAGCCAGGAAGGCTTGCGGCCGCCAGGCCCGGCGTTCTCGGGCGGGCGTTCCTCGAGCAGCGGCTGGATAGCCTCGCGCTGCTCGCGCAGAGCCTCATATTCTAAGGGCAGTTCACCCGGCTGCAGTACATTCAGTTCGCGCATAATCCCTTTCTCAGCACCCGACTCGAGTGCGGTCTCCTACACCTGGCGGGTAGTCAGACCTGGGGTATGTCGGAACCCTAAAAACTAACAATATCTACGGAAGCGTCCACCAGACCCCCGTGGCTTGCGCTCGCCCGCCGATGGTGTGTAAGTAGAGGGTTACCAAGGAGCTAGCCTTCGTCATTTGGAACACCGTATTAACAGGTGAACGCCGTATGTCCGTTGATATTGGCCAGCAGGCCCCGGCCTTCGAGCTAAACGCCTCTACGGGGGAGACGGTCTCCCTCGAGCAGTTCCGAGGGGAAAAACCTCTTGTCCTGCTGTTCGTCCCTCTCGCCTTCACTCCCGTCTGCACGAACGAGCTCAGCCGGATGCGCGACGATTACGACATCTACGCCGAACTCGGTGCGGAAGTTCTCGCCGCCAGCGTCGACAGCCAGTTCACGCTCAAGGTGTGGGCCGATCAGCTAAAGCTGCCGTTTCCGTTGCTCAGCGATTTCAACAAAGAGACGGCCACGGCCTACGGCGCGATCTACCAAGACCTGATGGGTCTCAAGGGAGTCGCTAAGCGCGCGGCGTTCGTCATCGACAAAGCCGGAATAATCCGCTATCGCTGGGTGTCCGAGGACGCCGAAAAACTGCCGGCGTTCGATGAGATTCAGGCTGTGATCGCCGAGGCGGCGGCTAGTTGACCTCGTAGACGGAGTCTACCTGGGCGCGCAGTTGGGCGAGAGCCGCCACCGCATCTCCTGACACGAAGTCGATTCGAAGGTCCATGCGGCGATCGCGCGTGGCGAAACGAGCGCCGGGCCCTACAATCACGATTGCAGCCGACCTCGCTCCGTCCTTTTCACCTCCTGCATCGCTGCCGGCTTGTAGTGCCGCAAACAGCCTATCCTTCAGAGGTCCGTCGAGAGCGAGAAACGCTTCTTCCATGGCCGGGATGACGTCCTTGTTCTCCAGACGATGGCCGGCGACGACGTGGAAGTCGCCCACCTTATCCGCAGCCTGCTTGGGCAACTTCTTACCCGTGAACGCCGCCGTTCCCTGCTCCGAGATCGCCAGCACCTGGCGTTGTTCCTGGTCGGGGTCGGTGTATAGGCCGATTGGGATCGCCTTGGCCGGGGACAAACCCTCGCGCAAGGCGAGCAGAACCTTCTCGTTGGTTTCCAGGTAGGGGCCCCCGAGGACGACAACTCCACCCGCGTTCTTGTCGAGGAAATCGAGGTTCATCCCGATCAGTGGCGCGTGACTCGCGGCCGCGACACCGTATTCGCCGGTGAGGGGGTCGCGAGCGAGGATCGCGAAGGAAGCAGGGCGTACCAGGCTGTCCTGTAGACTCTCCGGGGCCATCGTGGAGCCGGCTACCGCCGCCGCTACGGGTATCACCATGGCGATAGCCATCGCTCTTGTCCTGGACGTCATGCCCCTCCGCTCCTCTCTGCGATTCTGTAACCGAGTTTCTGTCCCGAGTTGTAACTGGCTTCCGAACCTAGGCTTGCGAATGTGAGTTAGTCAATCGTTGGAGGGTTGCGTCTTACCGATTTCCATTCCTATAATCGGGGCGACCGGGACGGCTACGGACAACGTGACTTGGCAGGCGTGGCCGGGCTTCGAATGACCAGGAGGCTTCGAGTAACGTGACCTATATCATCACCCAACCGTGCATCGACGTTAAGGACTCCGCCTGCGTGGACGTGTGTCCAGTCGATTGCATTTATGAGGGGCCGGACCAGTTCTACATCCACCCTGAGGAGTGCATCGACTGCGGAGCCTGCGTGCCCGAGTGCCCTGTAGATGCGATCTTCGCCGACGACGAGGTCCCGGACGAGTGGACCACTTTCATCGCGAAGAACTACGTGCATTTTGAGGTCGAGCCGCCAGGCTGAGGCGTTGCCCTATAAGATGACAGCAGTCGCGCGCCCGGTTCCGGCCGGGCGCTTTCATTTTGAGAGTTGAACCTCCCACCTCAGTGAGAACTCAGTGTCTCTGACGGAACAGGAACTACGCGAGAGAATCGACGAGGCGCCTGGGGACCCGGCCGCTTTGCGACAGCTCGCTCAACTGGTTGGACGGCAGCGGGGCCGCAAGGACGAAGCGGTGGCCCTCTGGCTACGATATTTGGACGTGGCGCCCGGCTCAGAAAAGGCCGAAGCATTGTTGGCGCTGGGCCGGGCCCAAGTGGAGGCGCGGCGATACGACGAGGCCATCGAGACTTTAACCCGTTGCACGGCGGAGGACCCGCGTAACCTCTCCGGTCTCGAGCTGCTGGGGGAGCTTCTGCGCCACAGAGGTCTATTCGAGGAGGCGGTTGGAGTATTCAAAAGGGCGGTGGAGTTAGAGCCGGAGGCGGTACAGCCGCGGGTGGCCCTGGTGTCGTGCTTCGATGCGTTGGGCCGGCCGGCGGAGGCGGAGGCCGTGCTTGCACAGATCCGCGGCATGGGCACGGGCGATCCAGCCGTGCTGGCGCTGGTCCAGGAACTGATGCGCCGCCGTGAGTAGGCTGACCGTGCCCCTGGGGCCAAGTCCGGGTCGTGTCCCACCGACACAGATTACGCGTCTGAGGTACACGCCAGCGCTGGGTTCCTAAGAGGTCCTTTCTCAAAACCACCAATAAATAGGCGGCTTCCCACCCCTGGATAGCCAGGCACGCGGCGTGCCTTCAATCGTATTCGACGACTTGGGGGAGAGTGTCGTCGGTATGGAATCGAATACTCATAGATCAGGGGTATACCGTGTTGATTGGTGAGAGGGTGAGGGGAGGTCCGGAAATCCTACGTGCTGCGGGACCGGCGGGCATCATAGCCTTCGAGAAGTTGCTGCCGCCGCCGATTCCGCGACTCCGGCCCTATGTATGGAGCCAGGAAAAGGCCGAACAGCCGGCCCGGAAGGGCAGGCTGGCCCAGTGGGGGGCTCTGATCGTCGGGTCGAAAGGGTCGCTGCCTCGCGGCGAGGAAGTCCGAGAAAAGTAAGAAACATCCCCGACAACGGGGACCTCGCACCCCGCGCCATTTCGCAGTAGGCGGGGTCGTGGTGCTGTCCGGACGGTGAAGCGGTTGGTAAGGCGAAGTACTGCCTGTCCGCTGTCAACGCTCATCCCATCGGAACCACCGTCTCTCGCCGTTCGGCAGCGCCGCGGTCACCGCTTTTGCACTCCTCGATAGTCTCTACAACCTCACTAGCAGCTGCATGCTTGACTCTGCCGTCCGCTGACGGTAGCGTGGCGGACATTCGGCATCGCTCCAAATCGAGCCATCCTGGTCTAGAACGGAGGGAAGATGGAGGTGCGCACCCGCGAAGGCTGGGGTACCAGCCTTGGCTTCATTCTGGCGGCCATTGGGTCAGCGGTGGGGCTGGGCAACATGTGGCGGTTTCCGTATGCCGTTTCCACCCGGGGTGGAGCCGCGTTCGTCATACTCTACGTCGTGATGGTCCTGGCTGTCGGTGTGCCTGTGATGATGTCGGAGTTCGCCGTGGGGCGACGGACCGGGCTCAGTCCCATCAGCGCCCTCCGGAAGGAGGGTGGTCGCCGATGGTCGCTACTCGGGTACTTGTTCGTTCTGACGGGTTGCATGATCCTGGCCTACTATGCGGTTATCGCCGGTTGGACCATGCGCTACCTGTTGGAAGCGCTGATCAGTGGTTTCGCCGGTGACCCGGGCGCCTACTACGATCAATCGACCACCGGCCTGGGTGCCGTTCTCTATCATATGGTGTTCATGGCGATCACGATTTCCATCGTCATCGGTGGGATCAAAGCCGGCATCGAACGAGCTTCGTTGATACTCATGCCCGTACTGTTCGTGCTGATCGTCGGGCTGGCGCTTTGGGCGTTCATGTTGGAGGGCTCTGGGGCCGGCTACTCGTTCTACTTACGTCCCCAGCTCAGAGACTTCTTCTCGGGCGCAACGTTCTCGGCGGCGGCCAGTCAGGCGTTCTTCAGTTTGAGCCTGGGTATGGGCGCGATGCTGACGTACTCCAGCTACCTGAACCGACAAGAAAACTTGCCCTCATCGGCGGTCAAGATATCGCTATCGGACTTCGGTGTTGCGTTCTTCGCCGGACTCGTTGTGTTTCCGGTGATGTTCGCCTTCGGCCTCTCGAACCAGATCATCACCGGCGAGATCGGCGAGGGTCGGGCCCTGGGCGCGCTGTTCGTCAGCCTGCCGCGCGCCTTCATAGAGATGGGTGCCGCGGGCCGCATCGTCGGCTTGACCTTTTTCACCGCGTTGTTCGTTGGAGCTTTGACATCCGCGATTTCGCTGCTCGAAGTGGTGACCTCGAGCCTGATCGACACTTGGAAGATCGCCCGGATTCGGGCCGCCTTGTGGGCGGGTCTCGTGATCATGGTTGTCGGCATTCCATCTGCGTACAACCAGAATATCTTAGGCCTGTTCGATGCGCTCGCTGGCGAGTTCTTCCTGGTATTGGGTGCTTTCTTCCTGGTCATCTTCGTGGGATGGAAGATGGAAGACCCGATTTCTGAGTTGAGCGATGGCTTCGGGAACCGGGGGCTGCTGACGGGTTGGCTTGGGCTGGTGCGGTTGGTGTTGCCGATCATCCTGGCCTTCGTGGTCTACGATCGCGGCAAGAACGTCTATAACATGATCGTGTCGATGCTCGGAGGCGGTTGATCGGGCCCGACACGGCCTTTCGATGAGCAATTCCTCGTGCGAATCTCGATCGGAATGGGTGGGTGATGGGACTTCTCGATAACGAACGGATAGACAGCGAATTATCGAACCTGCCGGGTTGGGTACGAGACGGGGACGAGATCGTCAAGCGTTACGACTTCTTTGATTTTGTCGCTGCCATCGAGTTCGTCCGCCGCGTGGCGGATCGGGCGGAAGCGGCGAATCACCATCCGGATATCGCCATCCATTACAACAAGGTCACGCTGACGCTGTCGACCCATAGCGAAGGCGGGATCACCGAGAAGGACATCGAGGGTGCACGGTCCTTCGATGCGGCGATGGGGTAAGCACGCTTGGCAGTAAAGTTTCACTACCACAAGTCACCCAAGGACGTCCCACGCCTCGGCATCAGCCGGGGCGATCAGCTATGCCACGTCTATAGCGACACGTCACTGGAGGAATTAGTGACCTGGGGACGTGCGAGAGGGTGGCACCCCGCTTACCTCGATCTTCGCAACGACCTGCCCCACTTCGATGCCTTCCGCACTCGTTTGAGATACTGCGGCGAAGGAGTATCGCGAAAAGAGTTCATCCAGGATGTACGGTCCTGGCGCGCACGTCGCCGCAACGGAAACGGTTCAACCGACTAACCAGAAGGAGGAACGCGCGATGCGGCGAAGCCATTCCGCTCTTGTGCTGGTGGCGGTGCTCCTGGTGTGGGCACCGAACCTCGAGGCACAGAGCTACACCGTAGACGATCCCGTAATCGAGCGCATGTGGCAGGAAGGGATGGAGAATTCCCAGGCCATGGCGCTGGCCCAGATTCTGATGGACTCGCTCGGCCCGCGCTTGACGGGCACGCCCGAGTACGAGGCGGCCTCCCAGTGGCTGCTGTCGACCTACCAGAGTTGGGGCGTCGACGCCCACAACGAGCAGTACGGCAACTGGATGGGTTGGGAACGCGGTATCACGCACATCGACCTGGTCGAGCCCCGCATCCGCTCGCTCCACGGCATCAACCTGGCCTGGAGCCCGGGTACAAAAAAGAAGGCCGATGTAGTAATCCTACCCGACTTCGCCGACTCGGCCGCGTTCGTCGCCTGGCTTCCGGAAGTGAAAGGCAAGTTCGTCGCAGTCTCGTTCCCCGAGCCGACCTGTCGACCCGACAACAACTGGGAAGAAAACGCGACATCGGCCTCGTTCGAGAAGATGAAGGAAGAGCGCGAAGCCGCGCGCGAAGAGTGGGGCGCGCGTTTCGATAGAATCGGCGTGTCGCAGAACGACCTGCCCAAGCGGCTGGAAGACGCGGGCGCCGTGGGCGTGCTCACCGGCGACCGGCCTTTTGGTTGGGGCGTCATGCGCGTATTCACCGCCCGCACAGAAAAGGTCCCCACGCTGATCTTGAGCTGTGAGGACTACGGACTCGTGGCTCGACTGGCCACTAACGGGCAGGGGCCGGTGCTCGATGTCGAAGCCAAGGCAAGATTCCGCGGCGAGGTCCCCGTCTTCAATACGATCGCCGAGATCCGCGGCAGCGAGAAGCCGGACGAGTACATCGTACTGTCGGCCCACTTCGACTCGTTCGACGGGGGATCGGGTGCCACCGACAACGGCACCGGCACGATCACGATCCTCGAAGCCATGCGGATTATCAAAGCGGCGTACCCCAACCCGAAACGCACGATCATAGCGGGCCACTGGAACAGCGAAGAGCAGGGCCTGAACGGCTCCCGCGGCTTCGCCGCCAGCCACCCCGAAGTCGTGCAGGGTTTGCAGGCGTTATTCAACCAGGATAACGGGACCGGGCGCATCATTCGGGTCTCGATGCAGGGCCTGACCGAGGCTGGGGGGCACTTCTCCCGATGGCTAACCGCCGTTCCCACGGAGATCAGCCAGCACGTGAACCTGCAGATTCCGGGTCGGCCCGGTGGCGGTGGTAGCGACTACGCGGCGTTCGTCTGCGCTGGAGCCCCCGCGTTCTTCTTGGGCGCTCACAACTGGAGCTACTTCCCCTACACCTGGCACACGAACCTGGACACGTACGACAAGCTGGTAGCAGACGACCTGCAGAACAACGCGACGCTGTTCGCCATGCTTACGTACATGGCCTCGGAAGATCCGGACTTCATGCCCCGCGACCAGCGCGTGCTGCCGCTGAACCCGCGCACCGGCGAACAGATGACCTGGCCGCAGTGCCGCGAGCCGCGCACCTGGGACAGCTACAGAAATCGGTAGGTGGTTGGCGGTAGTCAGTAGACAGAAGAGTAGTTGTTCAAGAACACCCGGTCACGAGGCAAGAGATCCGACGCCCCGCGACCGGGTGCTTCGTCAGCGCTACGAACTACTGGTTACTGATTACTGATCACAGGTAGCCTTATCGCGATCTCGCCGGGCCGCGTCAGTACCTGGCCAAATCCATAATCGCGCCGGCCACATCCTCAACCTGCGGCAAGATCTCATCTTCTAAATCAGGCGCGTACGCGACAAACGTATCTAGGGCGGCCACTCTGCGAACCGGTCCGTCCAACCACTCGAATAAGTCGTCGGCGACGCGGGCGGCGATCTCGGAGCCGTAGCCCCACGACATGGGATCTTCGTAGACGATCAGAGCCTTGTTGGTTTTCTTCACCGACTCGGCGATCGTGTCCATGTCGAAGGGGCTCAGCGTACGCAGGTCGATGACCTCTGCCTCGATGCCCGACTCCTCGGCGACGGTCCGGGCTGCACGGAGCGAGCGCTCCACGGTCGCGCCGTAGGTCACCACCGTGACATCCGATCCCTCGCGCACCACGTTGGCCTTAGCGAAGGGGATCATGTAGTCGGGACCCGGATAGCGGCCCTTGTTGTAGGTTTGCCGATAAAGGTGCTTGTGCTCGAGGAACAGGACCGGGTCATCGCAGCGGATCGCCGTGCGCAGCAGACCGTTCGCGTCCTCCGCGGTGGCCGGGCACACGACCCGAATGCCGGGCGTGTGGGTGAAGATGCTGGCACCGGTCTGCGAGTGGTAAATCGCGCCGCCCTTCAGGTAGCCGCCGTAAGTGACGCGCACGACCATCGGGCACTTGTACTCGTTGGCCGAGCGGTAGCGAATGAGCGCGACCTCATCGCGCAGCTGCATCATCGCCGTCCAGATGTAGTCGAAGAACTGGATCTCGACGACGGGCTTGATGCCGCGTTGGGCCAGTCCAACCGCGCGGCCCACTATGTTCGCTTCTGCGAGCGGTGAATTATAGACCCTGGCCGATCCGAACTTCTTTTGCAGTCCCCAGGTGACCTTGAACACGCCGCCCTTGCCCTTCACCTCGTCCAGCGCGTCCTCGCGGCTCGCGTCGGCCACGTCTTCGCCGAACACCACGATAGCCGGGTCGCGTTCCATCTCATCTTTCATGCACGCGTTCAGCAGGTCGACCATGGTGGTGGGGTTACCTTCACCGTACACGGGGTCGCTGGCGAACTCGTCCGAGGCGGGGTCCACGTCGGGTGAGTAGATATAGTGCATCGCCGTTTCCGCTGCCGGCTGTGGCTGTTCCAGCGCGCGGTCCGCCGCCTCCTGGATCTCGGCGTCTACTTCTTCTTTCAACTCCTCCAGGGCCTTCTCGGTCAGGACCCCTTCATCGATCAGGAACTGCGCGAACGCGGTGAAGGGATCACGCTGGGCATCTTCCTCTCGTTCCTCTTCCGAACGGTAGAGTCGTTCGTCATCCGACAGCGAGTGCGAGTAGGGGCGGATCACGTGTGCGTGAACCAGCGCAGGCCCTTTGCGGTCACGGCAGTACTGTGCCGCGCGGAGCATGACATCGTAGCTAGCGATGGGATCGCAGCCGTCGACCTCTTCTATATAGAGGCCGGGGATGCCGCTCATGCACTTCGAGATGCTGTTCCCGGCGGTCTGCACCTCAATGGGGACCGATATGGCGTACTTGTTATCCTCGATCAGGAAGATCACCGGCAGCTTCAAGTTCGCCGCTGTATTGATCGCCTCCCAGAACTCACCCTGGCTGGTCGTGCCATCGCCCGAGGTGACCAGCACGACCTCGTCGTCCTTGAACATGTCGGTGCGATCGCGCAGCCCCTCGATCATCTGGTAGTGCAGGCCTGCTTCCGCGGCGCCGACGCCGTTCAGATACTGGGTACCCGTGGGACTCGACGCGGTGGTGATGTTGTATGCTTTGTGACCCCAGTGACTCGGCATCTGGCGACCGCCGGACGCAGGATCGCTCGCAGCACCCACGCCCTCCAGGAACATCTCGTAGGGAGTGACGCCCAGCTGCAGGCAGAGCGAGCGGTCGCGGTAGTAGGTGTAGAACCAGTCGTAGCCGGGACGCAGAGCCAGGCCGGCGGCGATTCCGATCGCCTCGTGTCCCGCGCCGCTGATCTGGAAGAAGATCCGGTTCTGACGCTTCAGCTGGATCTCTTTGTCGTCCAGTCTGCGCGACAGATAGATGGTCCGGTAGATGCTCACGAGCCGGTCGTGATCCAGCCCGTGATACTTATCGCTCGATGTCTCTGCTGGGGGCGTACGTGTCGCCATTCGCTCGCTATCGGTTTCTGTTTCCATGCCCGGGGCGCCTACCGGCGTTCGGAGCGCCTCAAAAGATGGTGCCACTCTCGTTTTATTGCCAGCGCTGCAATCGGCGCTATAAACATTTGTGTCCGAGACCCAAAATGGGGTGTGGCGACCACGCATCGCCCGAACTGGCGTTATCGGAGGTTAAGTAGTATAGTGGGTACCCCCCTCCCCGCACTGTAAAATCCGGTGGTCATTCCCTGGTCGGCGTATCGATACGTTGCGTGCGGTATTGCGTAAGTATCAGTGATCGCTATACTTTCCATGCCCGAGCCTAGAAACCAGTTTAAGTCGAGATCATGACTGAACTCGTTTGCGAAAACTGTGCTACACCGCTACCTGGCGGTAGTAAATACTGCAACGAGTGTGGTACACCCGTCCCCGGGCAGGAGCCGGGTGCCAGTGAGGTCTACGGGTTCCCCACGGATCTGCGCCAGGCGTTGCTGATAGCCACGTCCGGCGAGTACGAGATCCACCACGAACTGGGGCGCGGGGGAATGGGCTCGGTCTTCTTGGCCCGCGAAATCGGGCTGGACCGACTGGTCGCCATCAAAGTGCTTCCGCCCACGCTGATGTTCGACGAGGGGCTGATCGTGCGATTCACGCGCGAGGCCCGCATGGTCGCCAAGCTTCATCACCCCAACATCATCCCGGTCTACCGGGTCCATCACAGTCACAACCTGGCCTTCTACACGATGCACTTCGTGTCGGGTCGTTCGTTGGGCGAGATCATGGGCTCGAGCCGGGTGCTGACGATGCGCGAGGTGGAGCAGACGATGCTCGAGTCGGCGGCCGGTCTGGGTTACGCGCACAAGCGCGGCGTGATCCACCGTGACGTGAAGCCGGCGAACATCCTGCTGGACGCCGAGGGCTCGGTCCACCTGACCGACTTCGGGATCGCCAAGGCGTTGGTGGGCAACACCCAGCTGACCGAGACCGGCGCGGTCATCGGCACGCCGCAGTACATGGCGCCGGAGCAGTGCGACGGTCGCTGTGTGGACGGCCGAGCCGACCAGTACTCGCTGGCGATCGTGGGTTACCAGCTGATCGCCGGGCATCCGCCGTTCGAGGCGGACTCGATGAAAGAGCTGATCTACCATCATTTGTTTACGGCGCCGAAGCCGCTGAGCGAGATCCGCTCCGACACTCCGGTGCCGCTGACGGATGCGATCCACAAGGCGTTGTCGAAAGATCCCGCGGACCGCTTCAACTCGATGGAAGACTTCTGTATGGCCATCGAGGGCAAGGGTCCGCCGGTCTTCGTGAAGTGGATCGACGAAACGGCCGACGGCCGAAAGAAGAAGAAAAAGCGTGGCCGCCGTGCCACCGACATGCCGACGACCCAGCGGATTCCGGATCTGTCCTGGACGATCGGCGACGGACAGGAGGACGCGCCGCGTCTCTCGAGTTATCAGCGTGCGGTGGCGGCGTTGGCGGTGGCGGCGATCTCGATTTCTGCGGTGGGTGTATTGGCGTTGTCGAGCGGCGCGGGCCTGGCGGGCTCGTTGCGGGGTGGTGGTTCGGCTGACCCAGCAGAAGATATCATGCTGTCGCGGGTGGACGTTCCGAGTCCTGATCCGAATGCGGAGGACAACGGTTCATCCGAATTGAATACCGAAGCTATCGACCAGCCGGGCACCAACAGTACGAATGCGGTGGACCACGTTGGGACTAACGGCGAGCCAGCTCGTGGCAGGCACGTCGAGAATGGCGGCGATGACGTGCAGCAAAATGTGCCTACTCAGGCCAGTGCCATGAAGACGGTTGCTCAGCCAGTTTCTCAGCCGATGCTGGTACCGCGCGCATTGGTGGATTCCATCGACGCCAGATTGCAGCAGGCCCGATTGCTCTTCAATGCGGAAAGGTATATAAGTGCTCAGGAGCGCTTCAACGAAGTCAAGCGGTGGGCGACCGATGCACTGGGTGACTACAGAGACACTGGGGATTTGGCCAGGCTGGTTCAGGAGGCTGACGCAGAGTTGCGAAACGTTGCGCTTGTTTGTTCGAGACGAAACATCCCCAACTGCTCATAGATTGCAGGACAACTTCAACGACATGCATCGGTAGCGGTCGACCCGAGATGACGCACCGGTACGTCTCATTCGTGCTCCTCCTCATCGGCCTGCTGGCTGGCGGGCCGGCAAGTCTGCACGCCCAGGAACAACTGCCGTACACCCTCGGGCAGGTTGTTCGCCTGGTCGAGTCCGGCGCGTTCTCGGACGACGACTTGCTGGAGCTGGTTCGTGAAAGTTGCCTCGGCTTCGTGGTCAACGAACAATCTCAGCAAACGCTGCTCGAGGCTGGCGCGTCTCAGGATCTGATTCGGGCTTTGCGCGGAGTCTGCGTAAGAAGGACGACGGTGGTGGTGTGGCCCGCTGATCTGGAAGTCGTTGTTGGATCCAGCGCCATTCTGCGGGCAACGGCCCTACTGGATCCCGATAGCGCTCAGATCCCGAATGTCGTTTTCGAGTGGAATTCAGAAGACACCACGGTGGCAAACGTGGCCGGTGGTGTGGTTGTCGGTAAGGCGCCCGGAGAGACTCGCATCGTCGCGACGACCGAAGATGGACACTCTGGGAGTGCCGTTGTGCGCGTCGTCGCCGCGCCTGCCGTAGCCGAGGTCGATTCGCTTCGCTTCACCGCTCCCAAGAGCGTCGGCACTGCGGCGGTCCTTGGGATCTTCCCCGGCGGCGGTGAGTTCTACGTGGGAAACACGGCCAAGGGCACCGTCGTCCTGGTCGGAGCTGCGGCCGCTCTCACGGCCGGCTTCCTCATCACGAGTGAGGATACGCTGAGCGTCTCGCGCGAGCTGCTGCTGCCGCCCGGCTGCACCGGATCCTCATGCCAGTACGAAGTGAAGACCACGGCCGAGGTCGAGGAGACTGACTACATCATCGTGGGAGCCGCGGTGGCCGGCGCGTTTTGGCTCTACGGTCTTATCGACGGGATCGTGACCGCCAAGCGCACTCATGCGCTGACCGAAGAGCCGTCGCAGGCCAACGGAGGGTTGTCGCTGGAAATCGCCCCTCGGGACGGCATCCGGGTCAACCTCTACGGCGAAACCGAGTTCACCTTCATCCGGATACGATCGTGAGAAGGCTGCTGGGAGTTCTCGGGTTCTCGGTCGCGGCTCTACTCGCCTCGAGCTGCAAGGAGACCACTACGGGGGTCAAGGAGAGCACTTTCGAGGTGGAAATCTCGGCCACGTCGCCTTTCGTGGACGCAGGTGACTATCTCGTCAACGACACCGTCCTGTTCGTCGGCGATGTCACGGAGGATGGCCGCCCAATCTCGGCGTCCGGCCAGCAGTTCACATCGGACAATCCTGGTGTCGTGAGAATCCTGAACCAGAGTAGCGGTCAAGCCGCGTTCGTGGACACGGGTAGCGCTGTGGTGACGGTGAGCTACAGCCAGCCTGAGCTGCAGGGCCCAGCGCGATTGCAGGCCGAGACAATGGTGCAGGTCACCAGCTATGCCGTCGAGCTTTCTCTCACCTCGACCTTCACCGGTAGCACGGTGGATCCGGACGCCGCCTTGGTCGGCGACATCGTGGTCGTGGACGCAACGGTACGCAAAGACGGCGCTCCCGTCTCGAGTAGTGTGGGGACGGTCACGTCGTCGAATAACGTCGTGGCGGAGCCTGTTGCAGGGACGAGCGACCAGGTCGAATTCAAGCAATCTGGCACCGCGACTCTAACAGTAGCGCTGGCGGAACCCGATATCCCAGGCGACACACCTTTGACCGCGACGCTGGATGTCACGGTCAACGATCTGGCAGTTCTGATCGATGTGAAATCGTTGGTGGATTCCGCATTTCTGACGAGCGGCGACACACTGGTGACCGACTCGGTTCAGTTCAGTGCCACGGTGATCGAGGATGGCGATACGGTTCCGACGTCCGGCGCTAACTGGACTTCTTCGAACCCCTCGACGATTCGCATCGTCGATGCGGCGAGCGGCGTGGCCGTCTTCGAGGACACGGGTACGGTGACGGTCGCGGTGACGTTCACTACTCCGGATCTGCCGGGCGAGCCCTTCGGCAGGAACTTGCGAGTGACGACTTACCTGGCGCAGATCGAACAACTCGCGCCCGGTACCACGCCAATCATGGGCGACACCGTCCAGTACGGTGTGACCGTCACCGACACGCAAGACGGGTCGACGGTCGCTAGTCCCAGCGTGACCTACGCCTCGTCCGATCCGGCAGTGATAACAATCCTCGACGCGGTGACGGGACTTGGCTTGGCCCGCGACACCGGACAGGCCGTGGTTAGCGTGTCTGTCGACGATCCGAGCCTGCCCCGGGGCAACGCCACAGATGCTCTGCCGCCGACCGTCCTGACGGAGGAGCTGTTCTACGGTGCGTTCTCGAGCACGACGGGCGATTTCGGAAACAGCGCGTCGGGCGATGCCATAGTCATGCAGCGGTCTCCGGCCCACGCCTTCACGGACTCCACGCGAGTCGAGTTTCCGAATGGGACGATCGGGTTCGTCGACGCTGTGAGTTCGGACTCGTTGACATTCCTTGTCCCTGCCGCGGCGGACACCGGGGCGTTGCTCATGCGCAATTTGGTCGACGATCAAGGCGACCCGCGGGATAACGTTCCCACCCGGATCATCTTTGACGGTCCGGGCTCGAGTGCGATCGACGACTTCTTCGAGCCAAACGACGACATGCCGCTGACGTCGAACCTCGAGATCACCTCGTTTCCGTTCGAAGTGCTATTGAGTTGGGATCCGACGAAATCGTCTCCGGCCGATAGCAACTTCTTCTGGCTGTTCGTTCCGTCGGGGCAGACCCGAAGACTCGATATCGTGGCCGAATGGCAGGTGGACGCGGACATCGACTTCAGGGTGTGCAACGCGACTGGAACTCCTCCGACCAGCTACAACCCCAGCCTGTGCCCCAGGCCGATCGGTGATAACAGCAACGATCCGAGGGTGGAAGACGAGTTCAACCTAACGCTGAGTACAGGGATCTACGTTTTCAATTTCTACTGCGAAAGCTGTCCGGCGCTCCCCCTCACCTACAAACTCACGATCACGCGTGATTGAACCGGGGGAGGTAATGAGTGATGGCGACGAAAGACCGGCTGGTCATTTGCCCCACCTGCGGCGAGGTCAACGACTCCGATCACATTTCGTGCAAGAGCTGTCTGGGTGATTTGTCGGGCAAGGGAGGCGCCCATTCCGGTCAGAGCCAGCTGGCGCAGCTGCACAGGCTGGTCAGAAGCGTCGAGACGACCAACCGCCGGCTGGGGCTGCTACTCGGAAGTGTCTGGTTGATCACCGCCCTCTTCGTGACCTGGACGGTCGTGGCGGGAATCATGGGCGTCGGCGGTCCTGGCGCCCTATTTCACTGGCCCTTCTAGTCGTGCTCGCCGCTCTCTGCTTCTAAGCTGAAGTCGGGCCGTGACTCGGGATGAACGATGCGGCCCCCGAGTGCGGAGACCCACCCGACCCAGAGCATCGTCAGGAGCCCCAGGACCAAGACGGCCGGAACTAGCCACTGCGGGAGCTGCTTCGGCGGACGGAAACCCACCAGACCCAATAGTGCCAGTGCCCCCAACACCTCGAGTCCGATGAACGCCCAGATCGCGCCGTCCTCGTGCGCGTGGATCAGGTCGTCTGATATCCCCGGCAATTCCTCGATGATCTCTTCCGCAGGCTCGCCCGATAGGTAGACGGGGATGGAGATGAGCGCGACGATGACCAGGGCAACTAGGCCGGCTTTCACCAGGTCCGGGTTCTTGCGCCATTGTCCCGCCAACAGCAATGCCAGGCAACAGAACAGCCCAATTACGGGGACGTGGTTGAACATCAGATGGAGGTGGGCACCGTTCATCGCACTTTCCCTTTCCAGTGGTTGGTGGCTCGGTCGCTGACAATCGGGCCCGACCTGCACCGTGTCAAGAACGAGTCGATTGCGACTAGTTGAGGTAGAGGTGTCCGCCGGATAGATTTGTGCGCCGCTTTGGGGCGGTAGCTCAGTTTGGGAGAGCGCCTGCCTTGCACGCAGGAGGTCGTGGGTTCGAGCCCCATCCGCTCCATTGGTCCGTCATCTTCACCGC
>JBDHGH010000008.1:0-53015 GCA_039589995.1 Gemmatimonadota bacterium
GAGAACGGCGTTTCCTCGACTTATTGATCGTCTTCCAACTCTGGGCATCGGCCGTGGCGACCGAGCCCGCCAGTAGCGCTAGGGTTACAGCCGTCGCGATGGAAGCTTTAGATCTCATCGCTCTTCTCTCCAGTGCGGTATCGTGCGGCTCGCACGCCTTCATAGGGCGCCTTGTCTCCTGCGAACGTGTCGAATGGGAGCGCCGGTAGCTCGCCCGGACGCGCAAACTTGCGCTGGGTACCGGCTCGCGACAGCACCGAGGCGCCCAATCCGGACGTGGCCGCGACCCAGGTGAGGATCCAGGCCGACGCGATCAGAATGTCGTGAGCCCAACCGAGCAGCGGATACGCCATCTCGGTGATCGCCGCGCCGACGAACAGCGCCAGCAACACGCCGATTCCGTTCAGCACGTAGTAGTACGAGTTCGACCGCCGCATGCGCGCCGTCGACGAGAATCGCCGGCGCGTCAGGTTCTCGCCCGCCGCGTGAGCTACGCCGACGTAGCCGAGCAGAGCCAACAGCAAGAAGGCAAGCGCGTAAAACGGGACCGCGATGGCGGTGACGATCAGAACGGTCATCACCAATCCGATGGGTAGGAACAAGATTTCGGCGGCGAGTCCAGTGAGGAACGACCGTCCGAAGCTGTAGGATACCGTGTCGCTCACGGTCTCGAGGTTGTTCCGGAAGAAGTAGACCACCAACGCACCCAGGAAACCGAACAGCAGGTACATCGCTATGGTCCTGAACAGCGATCCCAAACCGCTCCATACATTGCCGACGACCGACGTCCGGCCGTTGGAAATACGGATGTTGGAAATCCCGGGTGCTACCACGAAGGGTGCGAAGCCCTGGGGAGACCGTAGCTCGCCGACGATGGTCCCTTCGTTTTGGATGCTGGCGTCCACACCGATCACGTCACCCTCGATCAATCCCGAGGGCGTGATCAGCAGCGATCCCTCGGCGACGAGAACGTCCCCGGAGACCGTTCCGGCGATCACGCCGTTGGTCTCGACCAGGATCAGCGTTTCGCCCAGCCAGGCGCCGGACGGGAGCATGTAGTCGTCGGCCTCGATGACGACGCGAAGTGGAGAGTCTCCGTTTAGGACACCTCCGAGTTCCGGCGCTATGCCGATACGGCTCAGCGACTCCGCCAGTCCGTTCAGTTCGGCCAACTCTATGACAAGGCCGCCTTCGATGATCTCTTCCAGTCCCTCGAGTTGCGCAGCCGCGATTGCTGCGGCAGCGGTCGCTTCTTCGACGGCCCTGGAGATCTCGGCCGACATCTCGGCGGATTCCTCCGACGACACATCGACGCTGATCCCCGACGCAGTCTGCGACATGTAGGGAGCCAGCGCCGCGGCGATGGCGTCGACGGCCCCGCCGTTACTCAGGTCGGCGCTCGCCAGCTCGGCCAACGCTTCGCCGAGCTCTCCCGACGATACGTTCCGCAGGAAATCGCGCCAGGCCGACTCCAGCGACCCGCCGGGCTCGTAACTGCCCGATTCTTTGCCGTCGATGAAGACGATCCCGTCCGCAAAGCGGACTTGCTGAGAGCGCCCACTGGACAACTCGAGATCGAGCGTCGCCTCGTCTCCACTCAGGACGACGGCCGTCTGAACGACCTCGTCGATCGTTTGAGCCGTTTGCCCGGTCAACGTCGACGGAATGACCAGGCCGGCGAACAACAAGAGAGCCGTGTACCACATCACCTTACGCATGTGCGTCTACCCTTGGTGGTTGATATCCGATCACTCGGTATAGAGTCCAAATCGCTAAGCCACACAACACGGTCATCAGGACTATGGCCCCTGCTATGCCGATCCCCGGCACCGCGTCTGTCACCCTGGTCCACGAGTCGGCGAGCCCGCTGAGGTGCAAGAAGGCTGCTGCTTTCAGCGTAGCCGCAACGAGCCAGTCGCCCAAGTAATTGAAGAGACGATTGGTCAACATCGCCGGCGGAACCTCGACCGTCTTTTGAATCCAGGCGGCCGCGCCAATCAGGGTCAGGCACCAGGCGCCGACCACTGCGGCGGCGATTCGAGGCGCCTTGCGAGCCACCCGATGTACCCAAGCCTGGGCCTGTGCCGACGACGCGGCCGGCAGCCGGACCTGCTCCATGACATTCTGAACGAACGAGGCTGAGGGCTCAGCGCCCTTCAGGGACGAAAGGGCAAGAAATAGCCCTTGCCACTCAGTCGCTTCAGCCCGGCAATCCGAGCAAGCCTGAATGTGGCCGTCCATGGTCTGGAGTTCGTGGGCCTCGGCCTCGCCGGCCGCCCAAGCCTCCAGAGCCATCTCCGTGAGATGCCCTGTTTTATTCCAGTTTTTCATTTTCTTCCTGCCCGCTGTACCCCATTACGAGGGGACCTTCCGATAGGTTTCAAGATCCCGGGGACCGGTCTAATTCGTTCCCCGGGGTAGATTTACGGCTCCTCCTCGTCTTCCCGCAGGTGGGCCAGGGCTTCACGCAGCTCAGCTCGAGCCCGGTGGAGGAAGGTCTTCACGGTGCCGATGGGGACATCCATGATCTCGGCGATCTCCTCGTAGGGCCGATTCTCGATGTGGCGCAGGATTACGGCCGTGCGGTACTCCGACCGCAGCTGCCGGATCGCGTCCTCTATCTCGCCCCCCAACTCCAGCGCCAGAATCTCCTGTTCGGGGGATTCGTCGTGGGTTTCCAGAACGATGCGTGTCTCTTCTTCGCGCTCGGCGTCTGCGGCGTGCGGCGAGCCATGAATTGAGACGGTGGACAGCCTGGCACGACGGAGGTGATCGATGGCGTGGTTGTTGGCGATCTTGAACAGCCAGGACGAGAACCGGTACTTCGGGTTGTAACTGTCGAGGTTGTTGAACGCCTTTACGAAGGACTCCTGCGCCAGGTCTTCCGCCTGTTCGCGATCGCCGATCATGCGATAGACCAGAGAGAAGACGGGACGGCGGAACCGCTCGAGCAGCTCGCCGTACGCGGACTCGTCACCCTTGAGGGCAGCGGCGACGAGTTCCTTGTCGTCTACCTGCTCGGCGTTTCCCGGCTGGGGGGAGCCCGGCGCCTGGCGCGACTGCACCTTGGGTACTCGCTCCCGTTTCACCGGGTTGCCGGGGACCTCCGGCTCCCGTAAGTTCGCCGCCGATTATGACTTCCCAGAAGGGTACTCCCACTCCCCTGGCGATCGACTCGGCAGGTGAGCGCGGACGTGCGGTTCGCGAGATGTTCTCGGCCATCGCACCGCGCTATGATTTGCTCAATCATCTCCTCAGCCTCAACATCGATCGCTCCTGGCGCCGACGCGCTGTGGACCGTTTGGGCTGGGAATCCCGGCCCGATGGCGTATACCTGGACATCTGTGCCGGGACGTTCGATCTGGCGCTGGAACTCGCGCGGCGACCGAACTTCAGCGGACACATCATAGCCGTCGACTTCTCGAAACCGATGCTCCGGCAGGGAGCGCAGAAGATCGACAAGCAACCGATCGCCGCGGCTTGCGGCGATGCGCTGAAGACCCCCCTGGCGTCAGACGCCTTCGATGGTGCCATGGTCGCATTCGGCGTCCGCAACCTGACGGATATAAGCGCCGGGCTCCGTGAGTTGAAGAGGGTGTTGCGGCCCGGCGCGCGGCTGGTGATCCTTGATTTTGCCACGCCCCGGGGCCGTATCTTCAGTAGCCTCTATCGCTTTTACTTCTCCCGGCTGCTACCGTTGGTCGGACGGCTAATCTCAAAACATAGCTTCGCCTACAATTACCTTCCAGAGTCGGTGGAAGTGTTTGCAGAACCCGAGGAACTGGAAGGACAGTTGCAGGGGGCAGGGTATATCGATACTGGCTGGGTCCCGCTCACGGGTGGGACGGTCTGCGTTTGGTGGGGAGCGGTAGCGGCAAGCGATCAGTGATAGTTCTCTTCGCGCCCCATCCGAGATCACACTTGGCGCCACTGATTACTGATCACAGGTGGAGTGACCGCGATTTCCTAGAAAGACGGATACAGCCATGGCGTACAGCAAACTGCGTGAGTTCATCGATGACCTAGACAAAGCCGGCGAACTCGTGAGAATCACTGAACCTGTGTCCGTAGACCTGGAGATATCCGAGATCGCGGACCGTTGCATGAAAAGCTGCGAAGGCGGTCCGGCTCTGCTGTTCGAAAACGTGCGATTGCTGGATGGTAGCCAGAGCCAGTTTCCGGTGGCGATCAACCTGTTCGGCAGCTACTCGCGCATGACCCGCGCGCTGGGAGTGGACGATTTCGCCACCATCGCCGGTCGCATCGAAGAAATCTTCAAAATGGAGGTCCCGGACAGCCTGGTGGACAAGATCGCCATGCTGCCGAAGCTGGCCGAGATGTCCAAGTTCCCTCCAAAGTCTGTGAAAGGTGCTGGCGCGTGCCAGGGTACCGTGCTGCGCGGGGACCAAGCCGACATCACCCGGATTCCTCACCTGAAGTGTTGGCCCGAGGACGGCGGAGCCTACGTCACGCTCCCGTTGGTCATCACCCGTCACCCCGGCACCGGCGTCCTGAACGCCGGGACCTACCGCATACAGATCTTGGACGGTCGCCGCATGGCGATGCACTGGCAGCGCCACAAGGTCGGGGCTGCGCATTGGCGCGAGATGGCCCGGCGCGGAGAAAAAATGCCCGTAGTCGTAGCACTGGGCGGTGACCCGGCGACGATCTACTCGGGCACGGCACCGCTGCCGCCCCAGGTGGACGAGTTCGTCTTTTCCGGTTTCTTGCGGTCGGCGCCGGTGCGGCTGGCGCGAGCGGTGACCTGCGATCTACCGGTCCCGGCCGAAGCGGACATCGTGATCGAGGGCTACATCGATCCGGCCGAGGAACTCGTCCTGGAGGGGCCGTTCGGCGACCACACGGGCTTCTACTCCCTCGCCGACTACTACCCGTGTGTGCACGTGGAGGCCGTGACGTATCGGAGCGGGGCGATCTACCCGGCAACGATCGTCGGCCGACCCCCGATGGAAGACTACTACCTCGGCCATGCCACAGAGAGGATCTTCCTTCCGTTGCTACGTCTGACGTTGCCCGAAGTCGTGGACTATCACATGCCGGCCGAAGGCATCTTTCACAACCTGGTCTTCGTCAGCATCGACAAACAGTTCCCCGGCCACGCACGGAAGGTGATGAATGGCCTTTGGGGTCAGGGACTGATGTCATTGGCGAAAGTCATCGTCGTCGTCGACAAGGACACGAACGTTCGCGACGCGCAGGAAGCCTGGTGGGTGGCCCTCAACAACATCGATCCCGAGCGCGACATCCAGTTCAGCATGGGGCCCGTCGATGTGCTCGATCATTCGTCCCGAGAGTTTACCTACGGCAGCAAAATGGGGATCGATGCGACCCGAAAATGGCCGGAGGAGGGCTTCACCCGCGAGTGGCCCGACAAGATCGTCATGGATCCGGATACTCGCCGAAAGATCGACGAGGTGTGGCCGAAACTGGGCATCGACTTGACTGTGAGCCGTTAACTAGTCAAGTTGTTGTCGGCGTAGTTCTTACCTTACTCCCCCCCACCCTTACTGTCCGGCCTTACTATAGAGTCACATCCGAGGTAGCAATGGCCGTCTTTTCCAATTGGAAGGCCGTCGATCTCCGCCGCATGCTGTTCGCATTCGTCGGCGCGATTCTCGTCGTCATCATCCTCGTTTTCGCCGCCCTGGCTTGGGGCTCGGCCGAGAAGATTGTGGAGCCAACAGTCGAACGCCAGATGGTCGAGCGAAGCGGATCGGCGGTATCCCTAGTCGAAGCGGCCATCGAGGCTTCGGTGGCGAACGCGGAGCAGCTCGCCCTGACTCCAGCGGTGATTTCCGCCGCCGCTCAAGGCGCGAACACCGCGCGCGCGCGTGGGTTGGACCGACTGTCCATAGACGACCTGGAAGGGCGATTCTCCGAGACGCGCTCTCTGGAGGTGAGCCCGAGTGCCGACGCCTACCTGCATAGCGTCGTGGGCCGCTCGTTATTCGCCGAGGTGTTCATCACGGACAGTAGCGGACTGGTTGTGGCCGGCAGCGGGCGCACGTCCGACTTCGTGCAGCGCGATGAGGTTTGGTGGGCGGAGGCCTTCGCGGGGCGGGGCGTGATCTCCGAGGTCGAGATGGACGAATCCGTCGGCGCGATAGCGCTTTCCATTGCTTCTCCTGTGCGTGACGCCGACGGACAAATCATCGGTGTATTGAAGGCGGTACGGCCCCTCGGGCAGTTGCAGGAGACGATGGCCGGTCTCACCCAGGGATGGGGCTATGTCCAGGTCATCGACGCGCGCGGTTTGCTCATCAGCGATCCTCACGAAGACCACCTGCTCGAGCCGCATCCCGACCCCGGCGCGCTGCTCGGTGGTCGACTGGCACGCTCCATCGATCCCGAGGGTGAGTCGATCGTTGGAATGGTGCTCCCGGCCTTGGGCGGGGACTGGAAAGTCGCCTATTGGGTTCCAGAGGTGCAGGCTTTCGACCTTCTCCACACGGCGCGCGAGGCCATCGGCTACTTCGTGGCCATCGCTCTACTCGTGGCTCTGGTCGGAATACTGACGGCGGGCCGATGGATCTCGCGCGAGATCGGCGGGCCGGTGAAGATGGTCGCCGACGCCGCCGACCAGGTCGGTGACGGCGATCTGAGGGTCAGCGTCGCAAGGGTGGGTAAAGGCGAGGTGGTGAAGTTGTGCGTCACCGTTCAGGGGATGATCGATAGACTGAAGGAGCTGGTGAGTTCGATGCGCGAAGCCAGCTTCCACACTCAGTCGCGCAGCCAGGAAATCGCGGGTGCGGTGGAGCAGCTGTCATCGGGTGCGCAAGAGATGACGGGGACCCTATCGCGCCTCACGGTAGAAGCGGCGACTCACTCGGACACGATTCAGGAAGTCAACAAACGAATGAATTCGTTGGGTGCGGCCGCTCGCGACCTGGCCAACGGGGCGGAAACGGCCACGGAACGTAGCCGCCAGCTTCGAGAGGTGGCCGAGAGCAGCCGAGAGCGTCTGCGCGAGGGACATGCTCAGGTCGGCCAGATGGCCGAACGCTCAGACGTGGCGACCTCTCGATTGCTGGAATTCATGAACGTGTCACGCCAGTTCGGCGAGTTCGTCGATCTCATCCAGCAGTTCGCGCGTCGCACCAATTTATTGGCGCTGAACGCGGCCATCGAGGCCGCACGAGCGGGAGGAGAGGCCCGCGGCTTCGCCGTCCTCGCCGATGAGATCCGCAAGCTGGCCAACCAGGCAGGCGAAGCGGCCGATCGCGCGGAAGAGACGACCGACGCCGTGTTGGGACAGATCGAAACCGCTCGTCAGGCGGTCGAAGATACCCGAGATGCGACGCATACCATCGACTCGGTGGTGCAGACGATGGACGAGAGCTTCGACCAGGTCACTCGAGCCATGAGCGAGGCCGAGGGATGGTCGGACCGGGTCGCCGAAGTCAGCGCCGATGTGGATAACAGCCTGCGGGGAACTGCGGATCGATTGCAGGCCGTAGCATCCGGCTTCACTGACTTCGCAGCCGCGATGGAAGAACTGGCCGCCGGGATGGAGGAGCAGAACGCGTCCACGGAAGAAATCGCCGGCGCAGTGAACGCTTTGAATACGTCTGCTTGGGAGCTGGCTAGCCTGGCCGACTACTTTGTCGTCGACGAACTGCCCAGGTCGGTCCCTCCGGAAAAAGGCGGCGAGGAAGGCGAGACAGAAGAGGGACCGCCCGAGATCCTTCAGGTCGCGGCCGGCTAACCGAGTCACGACGCTCGACGTCCGACCAAGATTCGATCGTCGTAGTGCCGGACGTCCAACGTCGCACGTTTGACCATCAAGGCGCTCGGTGGCCCGAACTCTCGCCCCAGCCGGGGCTGTTGGCAAAGCGCTCGACCTCGCTTAGACTAGGCGACTATCGCGTAATCCAACAACTCAGGTATTCAGTAGAGTGACAGAGCCCCAAACCCTCCAGGGCGCGAATCGCCTCGTCCTTTACAGCAATTTGGTGCGGCTGCCCCACACGGCGTTCGCTCTACCGTTCGCCCTGGTCGGCGCCGCCCTGGCGTCATACCGCTACCCCTTGAGCGCCATGCAAGTCGTATGGATCGTGGTGGCGTTCACGGCGGCCCGCTTCGCGGCCATGGCCCACAACCGCGTGGTCGACCGCGACTTCGACGCCCGGAATCCGCGCACGGCGAACCGCGAGATTCCGGCGGGCAGACTCTCCAGCCGAGAGGCGAAAGCTGCCGTCGTTGTTGCCAGCGGGGTCTTTTTCATCGCGGCCGGGATGCTGAATCCCCTGGTCCTGGCGCTGGCGCCGCTCGCGTTGACTTGGCTGCTGACGTACAGCTACCTGAAGCGCTACACGACCTGGACGCATCTGGCTCTGGGCATCGCCGATGGCATAGCACCCGCCGCGGCGTTTCTGGCGATCTCCGCACGCTGGAGCGATCCGTGGTATCTCGTCGTGCTCCTGGCTTTGGGCGTGGGATTTTGGGTCGGAGGGTTCGACATTCTTTACGCGTTACAAGATGCGGAGCACGATCGCGCCGAGGGCCTGTACTCGATACCGGCTCGATACGGGACGCGCGCGGCGATCTGGAATGCCCGCGTCTACCAGGCCTTGGCCGTACTCTGCCTGCTCGGCGCCGGTCTGGCGATGCCCGAGACGGGATCGCTGTACTTCGCCGGCGTTGCCGTGACCGCCGGGCTTCTCGTGTACGAGCACTCGCTGGTCAGTCCCGACGATCTGTCGCGACTGAACGTCGCCTTCTTCAACGTGAACGCTCTCATCTCGGCGATCTTCTGCGTGTTCGTCGTTCTCGACAGGGTGATCTCGTGAATACACCTCTCGTACTCGGAGTGACCGGCGCGTCCGGAGCGCCGTACGCGCTGCGCCTGATCCGCGCTCTCATCGAGCTCGAAGTACCTACGTACCTCATCATCTCTACCCACGGGTGGCGGCTGCTGCGTCTAGAAGCTGGGATCGACAACGAGTCGGAACTCCGCGATCGCATTCAGGGGGACTGGAGCGGGATCACGATTGTCAGCAACTCGGATCGCGGTGCCATCCCCGCGTCGGGGTCGGTGGTGACTCGCGGCATGGTGGTCTGCCCGTGTTCGATGGGGACGCTGGCCGCTATCTCGCACGGAAACTCGCGATCGCTCATCGAGCGGGCCGCCGATGTCACGATGAAGGAACGCCGGCCGCTGGTCTTGGTGCCGCGCGAGACCCCGCTCTCGCAGGTTCACCTGCGGAACATGCTCGAGGTCACCCGGGCCGGCGCCGTGGTGATGCCGGCGGCCCCCGGTTTCTACGGTCGGCCCGATAGCATCGACGAACTCGTCGACTTCATCGTCGCCCGCGTGTTGGACCACATGCATATCGAACACCAGGTCGGGAAGCGCTGGAGCGGCCAGTGAGTCAGGCCCTCGCCATCGGCCTCATCTCCGACACCCACGGACTGCTCCGAAACGAGGTGTACGCAGCCTTCGAAACCGCCGACGAGATACTCCACGCCGGCGATGTGGGCGATCCGGCCATACTCACCGAGTTGGAGGTGATCGCGCCGGTCAGCGCCGTGTACGGCAACGTCGACGGTTGGGACGTGAGAGAGACCGCGGCCGAGTGCTTGGAGCTAGAGCGCTGTGGTGAGAAGATCGTGGTGATCCACGGTCACCAGTTCGGTTCGCCTCGCGCCGAGGATCTGGTGGCCGCCTATCCGGAGTCGACCGTCATCATCTACGGTCACACCCACCGGCCGGTCATTGAAGAGTTGAATGGGACGTTAGTGGTGAACCCGGGAAGCGCGGGGCATCAGCGGTTCGGGAAACCTGTCACGGCGGCGATGCTTGATCTTAGTTCCGAGCGATCGCCCAGGGCTAAGCTGATCGATTTGGTGAAATAGCTACCCGACGATGAGGAGTTGGAACGCGCGCTGGCCGACCACCTCTTCGCCGCTGATCAGATCGCGTACTTCGATGATAACGCGATAATCGCCTGGCTCGCTGTCGTGCAGTTCGATGCTGATGTACTCGGGTACCCGCTGGCCGTTGAACCGGACGATGCGTTCGTATTGCAGTTCGATGTCGTCGTCATCACCGAAACCGAAAGCGTCCGCGACGGTCGCGAAGACACCCTTACCTTCGGCATCGGTCACTTTCAACTCGACCGAGTAGTTCGCGTACCCCTCCGAATCCAACGCCAGGCCGTAGACTTCCCAGTAGACGGCTACAGGTAGATCTCGATCGAAAACCTGCTGCCGGTTCGCTTTGATGGCGAACCCGCGGCGGTCCAGAGGTTCCTCTACCCTTGGAGTTACGGCGTCGGAAATCACCAGATCGCTGAGCGCCAGCACCCCATCCCGGTACGGCCGCGCGATGATGCTGTCGCGCTTGACCGCAGCTTTGTCGTTAGCAGCTCGGGCTTCCAGACTGTACTCGTACTGGCCGGCCAACAGTGGCAGCGAGAAGGTGAGCGGTTGAGGTTCCGGCTCCATGGCTGCGCTGAGGGTACGCTTAAACACATCGATATACTCGGCGCCGGCGAACAGGAAGAATCCGAGGTCGAGCGTGTCCGTGCTATCGATCAGTTTTTCCGCCGGAACCTCGGCGTAGACATCGACCTCGACGATGGTGTCCGCCGCGCCGCGGAAGCGGGCGACCTGAGCCGGGTAGTCGAATATCTCGAACGTAGCCGCATACACCGCCGGCTCGACCTGCCGGACATCCTCCTCCATGGCTTTGGAATTGGAGAAGAGCATGTGGCTGGCGTGCCGATAGCGTAGCTGCTTCTCGAAGATGAAGTTCGGCAGGTCCCACCCGTAGTTCCAGAAGATCCAGCGACCGCCGGCCTCTCCGGCTGAAAAATCGGCGGTTCCCAGCTTCTGTGCGTTGCGCTGGACCTGCCAGATACGCGGTGGTGGTCCGTAGCGGACGTAGATGTTCCCGCGCTCGCTGTCCGCGCCCCAACGACCCTCGGACGGGTCTTCGAACCACAGGTCGGCGAAGGTCACTCGAGCCAGATGCGCGGCCCGAGTCTCGTTCTCTGTGCTGAGATACAGCGGATCGGATTTCCGCCAAATCAGGTCTTCCACCCATCGGCGCGTATCCGTGCCCGCGCTCTCGTATTGGTTCGCCACGTTCTCGCGAAGCACGTACGAAACGTCCAGGTAGTGATCGGCGATGTCGTCTCCCGCCAGCGCGATCCCTCGGTCGAATTCGAGCTCCGCGATCGAGTCCTGACCCATGCGCTGCAACACCAGGCCCACGGTCATGTGGCCCCAAGGGTTGGCCGGGACGTTCCGTTTGAAGGTCTCCGCCAACTCGAGAGCGGTCTCTAGCGAGTCCTTCTCGATGAGGTGTATGGCCAATCGCCGGAATGCGCCGGCGTGGGTCGAGTCGGCAGCCAGCGACCGACGGAACGCGTCGGTCATCTCGTAGAAATCGTCGTCGCCTTCCTCGGAAAGGTTCGGGGCGTTCTGAAAGAACGCGTTGAAGTAGGTTGGACGACTGAAGTTCAGGCAGAACGCGCCGATGGTCGAGCACTCCGGCGTCATCACCGGCAGGTCAGGAACGAACATCAAGTTCCGTGTATCGAGATAGATGTCCTCGGCGTAGAGACCCAACTCGTACCAGAGGAACGCCCGCTCGGCGGGTGGGATCTCTTCCGGTGGCCGTTCGTTCATGTACTTCTTGGCTCGATTCAACACGCGCCGAGCGTCGAAGAAGGACTGCTGCTTCCGCATCAGCTGGCCCAGCGCCATCCAGTACACGTAGTTCGTCGGGTCTATCCGCCAGGCCTCGCGGAGCGCCTTGTCGGCCTCCAGCCGTAAGCGGTAGTCCGACTCGACACCACTGGCGATCTCGGTGAGCACCATGCCGAGCAGGCCCCAGCCGGGCGCGTAGTCCGATTCCTCTTTAGTCAGCTGGCGCAACATGGCCAGCGCCGACGTCGTATCGCCGGCGGCCAGCTCGGCCCGTGCGGAATCGTAGAGTGCCGGCTCTTGTGCGATCGCCCCGCTGTGGACGGCCAGAACCATGAGAGCACAAACCACCGCTGAAGCGGCGCTGCGTTGCCACGGGTGGCTAGAGACAGTCATGCGGTTGCTCATGGGCAAAGAAGCTAATCGGTCCAGGGTGGATCGAAAACCACTGCTGCTACTGACCCGACGACCCTTTCTTCTTCTGCAATTCCTCAACGGTGGATTGGCCAACATAGCCGCGCTCGGATAGACCGCGGTCGGTCTGGAACCGCTCCAGCGCATTCAGCGTCGCAGCATCGAGTCGTCCGTTGATCTCTTCGGTATAGTACCCCAGTTCGGTCAGTCGTTCCTGCAGCTCGCGGATGTCCGGACCGCGTTCCGGGAAGATCATTCTAGAGCCCAGTGGCTGATACACATCGCCGGGGTGAAACACGCCCATGAAGACCTCATACACGCGCTCCAATTCGAGGATGGGAGCCACGTGGTCCTCGACCCGTAGATCGATATAGCGATCGTCGCCACCGCCGTATCCGCCGCCTTCCTGAACGACCAGCAGCCCGGCCCCTTGCTGTCCACGGCGATCGCCACCGGCGGCCTGACCCGCCTTGAGTGCGTCGAGCAGGCGCTCGGCCAACGGCTTGCCCATCTCTTCCGCACGCTCGAACGCCGCGGCCATGCTGTCCACCACCTGAGCACCGGCGAGGATATTCCCTTGCACGCTGTAATGCGCGCCCGACTTCATCCCGGCCCACGGTATGTTCTTAGAGCCGGTGAAGTTGGCTACGTTGCATTCGGCATCGATGATCGCGAACTGTCGACTTTCGATCCCTTCGTCGGTCGAAATGAATTGCTGTTTGACTTCCTCGGGCGAGTTGCCATCGGCTAGCATATCGAGGGCCCGAGGCTTGAACGTGACGTTGGCGTTCGCTTGCGAAGCGATGGCCCCGACCCCGGCTCGAGCCGCGGGTACGATCGCCCCGGCAGCCACGACTCGCGACTGGATCGCCACGCCCAGCTGTCCCGTGGCTGGGTCGCAGGCAACGATGCTGAACGTAGACAGCGGTGGGGCCTCGGCCGATTGAGCTGCGACCGGTTCGCCATAGCCCACCAGCGCGCCCACGACCAGCAGGGCCGGACCGTACCCTCGAATGACGCGATGAACTTCTCTGCAGTTACAGTTGCGGATCATGGTTTTCACCTCCTCGAGTCGTGTTCCCCGGGCGCTACCGTCGGCGTTACTTCTGGCATCCCGGACACAGATAGGCCGAGCGCCCGGCCAACACCACACGGATGATTTTGGCGCGGCAGCGACGGCAGATCTCGTCTTCGCGATCGTACACGTCGAGTTCGTTTTGAAACGTGCCTTCGTCGCCTAACAGGTCGCGGTAGTCGCTGAACGAGGTGCCGCGGCGGTCCACCGCCTCTCCCAGGATCTTGCGGATCGCCCGGTGCAGCTTCCGGACCTCGGACATCTCCAGGCTCGTCGCGGGCCGGCGAGGATCGACCCGGGCCATGTAGCAGGCTTCGCTGGCGTAGATGTTACCGATCCCGGCGACGCGCCTCTGGTCGAGGAGCACGTTTCGAATGGGCGCCTTCGATGGGGCCAACACCGACGCCAGCGACCCGGTCGTGAATTCGTCGGACAGCGGTTCGATTCCGAGTCGTTCGTCCAGTTCCGACCACTCGGCGGGGTTCAAGACCCACATGCGGGCGAACCGGCGGACGTCATAGAAACGAAGTACTCCCCCGATATCGGTTTTCCGAACGAGCACGCTGACGGATAAGTGCGGCCGAGCCCGCAAGCTGGAAGCGGTGCTCCAATCGAAGCGGCCGGTCATGCGAAGCTGCGTCACCCAACGATTGCCGTCGTCCAGTGAGGCAACGATCCACTTGGCGCGGCGTCCGACGCTTTTGATTCGACGGTCCGTGAGCGCGCGCCGGAATGCGGCTGGGGACATCGGTTCGACTACCTCGGCGCGGTGAACTCGCACGCGCTCGACTCGGCTCCCCGCGATGGCGGCGTGTAACCCGCGGGCGATCGTCTCAGCCTCGGGCAACTCGGGCATAGGTCAGTCAGCTGGCTGGCGCCGTATCTCCCGGTACCCGATATCCGTGCGGAAGTACTTTCCTTCGAACTGGATCGCTTCGCAGGCATCGCGCGATTTCTGCCCCGCGACGCCGATGTCATCGCCCAAGCCGACAACGCCCAGGACGCGGCCGCCGCTGGTGACCAGCGGCCCGTCGGGGGCGCGGCGTGTTCCGGCATGGAAGACCACGAGGTCGGGGTCGTGTTCCGCGGTCTCGGGGATCTCGATCTCTTTCCCCTTCTCGTAGGCGCCCGGATAGCCCGCCGAGGCCAGGACCGTACAGACCGCGGTCTGCGGCCTCCACTCGAAGTCTACCCCTTCGAGCGACTCGCCTCGTGCCACCCGCTCGAACGGCTCCATCAGCGAGCTGGCGAGCAGCGGGAAGATGGCCTGCGTCTCGGGATCGCCGAAGCGGGCGTTGAATTCGATCACTTGCGGGTCTCCGTCGACGATCATCAGGCCGCAATAGAGGACGCCTCGAAAACGGCGCCCCTGTTCTTCCATCGTCGCCAATGTCGGCATGATGACTTCGTCGGTCACGCGGTCGATAAGCGCATCGCTGGCGATGGATACCGGAGCGTAGGCGCCCATACCGCCTGTGTTGAGGCCCGTATCGCCTTCGCCGATCGGCTTATGGTCCTGCGAGGGAATCAGCGGTAGCGCGATCGCGCCGTCGGTGATGTAGAGGACCGACAGTTCTTCGCCGACCAGGCAGTCCTCGATGACCACGGTCATTCCGGCGGCTCCGAACCGGTCATCCACGAGCATCGATTTTGACGCGGCAAGCGCATCGTCCATTGTCTGGCAGACCACCGAGCCTTTGCCGGCGGCCAAGCCCGACGCTTTCACGACGACCGGTGCACCGTGCTTCTTCAGGTATCGCTCGGCTTCCTCGTAGCTGTGGACGGTCTTGAAGGCTGCGGTGGGGACGTTCGCCTCTGCCATCAACGCCTTGGCGTAGGCCTTCGACCCCTCGATTTCTGCCGCCTCGCCCGAGGGGCCGAAGATCGCCAGGTCGCGGCTCTGGAACACGTCGACGATTCCATCGACCAGCGGCGCCTCGGGACCCACCACCGTCAGGTCGATGTCACGAGAATCGGCAAAGTCGGCCAGCGCCTCGATCTCGTCGACCTTGAGGGGAACGGACTCCGCCAGAGCCTTCGTTCCGCCGTTTCCGGGAGCCGCGTAGATCTGCGCGTCGGGCCTTTCGCGTTTCAACTGCCAGATCAGGGCATGTTCGCGCCCTCCCGAACCCACAACCAATATCCTCATCTCTCTCCCGTTCTCCCGCGAGCAAGATGCCGATTACGACCAGGACCGACGGTTCCTACTCCTACTCGTAATCGTAATCGTACTCGTACTCGTACTCGTAATCGTACTCCAAGGGCGCCTCAGGTCTTAGGAAGCGCCCGATCCAAGTCCTCGATCAAATCCTCCACGTCTTCAATACCGACTGACAACCGAACCAGGCCCTCGGTTACACCCATGCTCTCCCGCAAATCAGCCGGCACCGCCGCATGGGTCATCGCCGCGGGATGCGCCACCAGGCTTTCGACGCCACCCAGACTCTCCGCCAGCGTAAAGATCTCGGTCCCTCGGCAAAGCGCCTCGGCGCGCTCCCGATCGCCCAGCTCCAGCGAGATCATCCCACCGAACCCGGTCATCTGCTTCTTGGCCAGTTCGTGCTGTGCGTGAGACGGCAGGCCGGCATAGAACACCTGGTGCACGCGCGGGTCGGCCTCCAACCACTCGGCGATGCGGTGGCCGTTGCGGTCGTGGGCTTCCATCCTGACGTGCAACGTCTTCGTGCCTCGCATCACGAGCCAGGAATCCATCGGACCGGGGATCGCTCCCGCCGACCTCTGCAAGAAGCGAAGACCCTCGATGATCTCGGCGTTCGAGGTGAGCACAACTCCGCCGACGACATCGCTGTGCCCGTTCAAGTACTTTGTGCTCGAGTGGACCACCGCGTCAGCGCCCAGCGCCAGCGGCAGCTGGAAGTACGGGGTCGCGAACGTGTTGTCGACGACCAACCATGCGCCCGCTTGGTGCGCGATCTCGGCGGCCGCGGCGATGTCCGTGATGTGCATCAACGGGTTCGTCGGCGTCTCGACCAGGATCATCCGGGTCGAATCACGCAACTCGGCTTCGATGCAGCTAAGGTCTCGGGTGTCGACGAACGTGAACTCGAGACCCAGGCGGCCGAGCACCTGGCGGAACAAACGGTCGGTTCCACCGTACACGTTGGCGCCGCAGATGATGTGATCGCCGGCAGAGCGAAGTTTGGTGATCGCCTCGATGGCTGCGACGCCCGAGGCGAAGGCGGCGCCGTGCTCGGCACCCTCCAGGGCGGCGACATTCGCCTCCAGCGCCGAGCGGGTCGGGTTCGATACTCGGGCGTACTCGTATCCCTTGTGGACGCCGATCCCCTCCTGCGCATAGGTAGAGGTCTGGTAGATCGGCGTCATGATCGCGCCCGTCGTGGGATCGGGTTGCTGGCCGGCCCGGATGGCGCGCGTGGCAAATCGGTAGTCGCGGTCAGGTATCATAACGGAGGTGCCAGGCTCCCGTCTGGTCTTATCGTGTCAGCTGGGTGAGTTCAGGGAATAGACAGTCTAGTCGCCCGGGGCGGCGGCGTCCAGCTAGGGTAGCTTGAGTGTTTGGCGCCTGCGACCTTTATTTACTAAAGCTCCCGCTGGGATGGTGGTGGCATTCACGATGTGAGAGGGCTACAGGGAGTTGGTGATGGCTTTTCCTGATACACTCGTAGTCAGCGTTTCCGGGATCCGCGGAAGGGTCGGCATCGATCTGGACCCTCAGCTCGTTGCCGGGTTCGCCGCCTCCTTCGGTTCGTACGTTCGCCAGCGAGGCTGGGGTAGCCACGTGATCATCGCGCGCGACTCGCGGCCCAGCGGCCCCATGTTCGTCAAGGCCGCCACCGCCGGTTTGCAGGCCGTGGGTTGTCGCGTCAGCGACCTCGGCCTGGTGCCGACACCCACCGCGCTGCTGGAGATTCAGGACCGGGGGTTGAGCGGCGGAATCGTGGTTACCGCGAGTCACAATCCCAAGGAGTGGAACGCGCTGAAGCTGGCCAGCCCGGCAGGTGCTTTTCTGACGCCGGAGGAAGGCGCTGAGTTTCTGGACGGGCTCAGGGCCGAGAAGCCGCCTGTTTACGTGCTGGACGATCTGGGTGACTCGGAAGACCTACCCGGCTCTGTCGATCGACACCTCGGACGGATACTCGCACTCGACCTGATCGATCCGGCGGCCATCGCGGAGCGAAAATTCAAGGTCGTCCTCGATTGCGCGCACGGCGCCGGCGGCGTGATCGCGCCAGCGCTGCTCGAGCGGCTCGGCTGCGAGATGGTGGGTATCGAGCTGGAGCCCAGCGGGCAATTCACCCGCCAGCCGGAACCGATTCCTCAGAACCTGACTTCTCTACAGGAGACGGTGAAGAGTGAGGGCGCCGACATCGGCATGGCGTTGGACCCCGACGTGGACCGCCTGGCCTTGGTTGACGATAAGGGTGTGGCCATCGGTGAGGACTTCACGCTGGCTCTGGCGGCACGAGTGGTACTGTCGCAGCAGTCAGGGCCCGTGGTCGCCAACCTGTCCACCAGCCAGATCGTCGAGACGGTGGCCCAGCGTGCTGGCTCGATCTACACGCAGGCGCCGGTGGGTGAGGCGAACGTCGCGGCAGCCATGCGATCCGCGGGCGCGGTGGTCGGAGGGGAAGGGAACGGGGGCGTAATTCTACCCGCACTCCACTTCACTCGGGACGCCCCCTTGGCAGTGGCTCTCGTGCTACAACTTTTGGCCGAAACCGGGTGTAGTAGTAGCGAGATTGTAGCGGAGTACCCACAGTTTTGTATCATAAAAGACCGTTTTCAAAGGGGCGCGGTACAGGTGGATCGGCTGCTGGATGACATAGCCAAGTCCTTTGACGGTGCGGAGATAGACCGGCAGGACGGCGTCCATCTTCGCTGGCGCGAGAGGGGGTTCTGGCTACACTGCCGCCCGTCGGGGACGGAACCGATCTTGCGAGTCATCGGGGAGGGACCGAGGGAGCAAGAGAGCGAGGTCCGCGAACTGGTGGCCGAGGCAGGCTCAATCGTCGCCCGGCATGAATAGCCCCAAGTCTGAATAGTCCTAAATACATGTGCGGAATAGTCGGTTACATAGGTGATTCTGAAGCTGCGCCGCTTCTGCTGGAAGGTTTGCAGCGTCTCGAATATCGGGGTTACGACTCCGCGGGTATCAGTGTGTGCTGCAACGGCAGCATCGACACCCGTAAGATGTCTGGCAAGATCGGCGAACTGATCAAGTCGATCGAGCAGGACCTCCCAACGGGTACGGTGGGGGTCGCCCATACCCGCTGGGCCACTCACGGCGCGCCCAACACGACGAACGCCCACCCGCACCACGACGGCAGCGAAGAGATCTCGGTTGTACACAACGGGATCATCGAGAATGCCAACGTGCTGCGTCTCAAGTTGGAGGAACTTGGCCACGAGTTCCGCAGCGAGACCGATTCCGAGGTTCTCGCGCACTTGATCGACGAGGCGTACGACGGCAACCTCGAGGACGCAGTCGCAGCCGCTCTCTCACAGGTTGAAGGGACCTATGGGATCGCGGTCGTATCGAGCAGGGATCCCAACAAGCTGGTCGCCGCGCGCAACGGATCGCCGCTGCTTCTGGGGCTTGGCAACAACGGGACGTACTTCGTCGCGTCCGACGCAGCGGCTGTGGTCAAACACACCCGCGATGTGGTGTACCTGGACGATGGCGAGCTGGCCGTGCTGGATCGCAACGGCTATCGCACGCTCGATCTCAAGGGTCGTCCGCTGACGAAGGAAGTCAGTCATGTCAGCTGGGACCTGGAGACGATCGAGAAGGGCGGCTACTCGCACTACATGCTCAAGGAGATCTTCGAGCAGGCGAGCTCGGTTCGCGATACGATGCGCGGCCGACTTCTCGTGGATGAAGGCGCGGCTCGTCTGGGCGGCTTGTCGACCTGCCTTCCCTGGCAGGAAATAAAGAACTTCGACCGGATCGTTCTCACGGCTTGCGGTACCTCCTGGCACGCCGGTCTAATCGGGGAGTACATGCTCGAGGAGTTCTCACGTCTGCCGGTCGAAACCGAATATGCGTCCGAATTCCGCTACCGGAATCCGGTCCTGGACGAGCGTTCTCTCGTCATCGCCATATCTCAGTCCGGCGAGACGGCGGATACGCTGGCAGCACTGCGTGAAGCGAAAAGAAGAAACGCTCGTGGTACGGCAATCGTGAACGTGGTCGGCTCGACGATCGCTCGGGAATCGGACTGCGGATCGTATATCCACGCCGGGCCCGAGATCGGTGTGGCATCCACGAAAGCGTTCACGTCGCAGGTCACCGCGCTGGCTCTATTCAGTCTCTACTTCGGTCGCGCCACAGGTGTGACGCAAGAGCGCGGTCACGATCTGGTTGCAGCGATGCAGAAACTGCCGGACCAGATCAACGAGATCCTCGGCCGCAACGATGAGATCCGCGCACTGGCGGAGTTGTACCAGCACCATCGCAACTTCCTGTATCTGGGCCGCGGCTACAATTTCCCGGTGGCGGTCGAGGGCGCGCTGAAGCTGAAGGAAATCAGCTACATCCACGCCGAGGGCTACCCGGCGGCCGAGATGAAGCACGGCCCCATCGCGCTGATCGACGAGAACATGCCGGTCGTGTTCATAGCACCACGTGACAGCGTCTACCAGAAGGTCCTCTCGAACATCGAAGAGGTGAAGGCGCGCGGCGGACAGGTCATCGCAATCACCACCGACGGCAACGGCGACCTCCACAAACTGGCCGACCATATCATATCGGTCCCGTCGACCATGGAGATGCTGCAGCCGATCCTCACGGTCATTCCGTTGCAGCTCCTGGCCTATCACATCGCGGTTTTGCGTGGCTGTGACGTAGACCAGCCCCGGAACTTGGCGAAATCAGTGACCGTCGAGTGAGTAATCAGTAATCAGTAACCAGTGACTCCTTGCACCGTAGGGTCCCGCGGACGCGGGGCGTTACATGTAACGCTCGCCTAAGCGGGAAGTGACCGTCCAAGGAGTCACTGGTTACTGATTACTGATCACAGTCTGCCCTACCTACCAACCTGCCCCAAAGCAGTTGCGCCGCCAAGCGTTTGCACTCAGTTTCTCAACCCATGCGCGTCGTCTTGCAGCGAGTCAAGCGTGCGGAAGTTCGTGTAGATGGGCAGCAATTAGGTTCCATCGACCGGGGTTATCTGTTGTTGGTCGGGTTCAAGGCTGGCGACGGGGACGATGCGCTGCGGTGGATGGTGGACAAGGTACGCGGGCTCCGGCTCTTTCCCGACAGCCAAGGAAAGATGAACTTGCCCATCGATGAGATCGGTGGGGAACTGTTGGTCGTGTCGCAGTTCACGCTGTACGCCGATGTGCGGAAAGGCCGGCGGCCATCGTTCATCGGCGCCGCCGAGCCCGACGAGGCGGAACGACTGTACGATCGCTTCGTGGAACTGCTCCGTGGGGGAACGATCCCCATTGCCACGGGATCGTTCGGTGCGCTAATGGATGTCGACTTCGTCAACGATGGGCCTGTGACGCTGATCATCGAGAGGGACTAAATCGGTGAAGTCTTCTTTCAGCCTATTTCGTTTCGTTCTGGTGCTGACGGTCACTACACCGGCCGTGGGTTGGTCGCAGACCGCTTGGGACCCCAACGCCATCGCCTACCGAGAACCAACGGCTTGGCAGCAAGCAGCGGTGGCGGCGCTCAATCGGCACCTGCCCACCGATTCCGGCTTCTTCGTTCTGGGGCCGCTGGACCTGACCGCGGAATTCCCCGATACGATGGACCTGGTTCGGACCACCATCAGAATCATCGCTCCCGACCTCGACGGCTCGCGCACGGTGGCCCGTCGGCTCTGGGTGCCCACCGGTGGAGTGGCGTTGGAGGAACTCCAGCCGTCGGACACGCTGCCACACGAGATGCCGCCCGGCTACTCCGGTCGCTTTCTCAAGGGCACCATCGTCGGCGAGGACGTGCTGGTGCAAGTGTTCACGGTGCAGGAGCATCGCTGGCTGCTCTGGGCACGCCGCGCGCAGATAGACGAGATCACCGAGCAGGTCAGCGGCCCGGTGGCCAGCTACGCTCGGGCAGTAACACGGTACCTGGTGGCGGTGGACAGCGGCCAGGCCGTCTCGGGCCCGCCGTTGGCATCCCAGCACGGGCTGGAGCCTATGTACGATTTGTACGCGGAACCACCACCTCCGGTGATTCGCGACCGCCAGGGATACCTCGGCCTGTTGGAGAGCAATCGCACGTTCACGCTGGGCACCGAGGTCAAGGACGTCTACGGGTTCGTTCCAGGTCCCGTGCTCTTGGGTTGGATGGAGGAACAAGCCGCCGATGTGTTGTTCCCCAACCGAAACGGCGAGGTAGCTCTTCAGTACCGCTACATGGGCTTTGCCCAGGATAGCGGCACCTGGTTGGGTCGCCCGGTGCTCACGGCCGCCACCCTGCCGAGGCTTCGACCCGGCCTGTACGCCTTCGTCGTGGACCGCTACGGATTCTTGCGCGTGGGTCCCATCGATCGCTCGGGAATCCCGACGCGCACGGACGCTACGGCCGCGATGCTCGCCCAGGGCGATCCGGTCCTGGTCGCGGGACGGCTGGTCATCACCACCGACGGTGGCGCGCCCGTTCGGATCTGGGAGATCAACGTCAACTCGGAAGAGTACTTCTTCAGTAACCTCTCGATGTCGCTGTATGAAGACGTCGAGGATCGATCCGATCGCTACGTGATCTCGCTGGGTCACGCGCTCAAGGCCCTCGATCTGGGTCGGGTACCCCGCGACGACATCGTCCTCAAGAAGTTTTGAGCGGTTCGCCTCCCGAGCTAATCTTGGCCTCGCGATCACCTCGCAGGGCCGAGCTGCTTTCGCGCCTGGGTCTCGAATACCGGGTGCGGGTTCTGGCCGTTGACGAGTCGATCCTCGCCAACGAAAAGCCCCTCGCTGCTGCCGACCGACTGGCCCGCCTGAAAGCGTCTGCGCTCGTCGAGAACGGTGCACTGACCATCGGTTGCGATACGCTGGTGGTTCATCGAGGCGACATCCTCGGAAAACCCTCCGATGGTGCAGAAGCGGTTGAGATGATTCGTCGGCTGCAAGGCGATGACCACGTGGTCTACACAGGGGTTGCCGTCGCGACGACCGATCGTGTCGAGAGCGCGGTCGAGGCGACACGAGTGTGGTTTCGCTCGCTAGATTCCGAGGAGTGCGAGGAATACGTGGCCACCGGCGAGCCGATGGACAAAGCAGGAGCCTACGGCATTCAGGGATTCGGGGCGGCGATTGTGGAGCGCATCGATGGCGACTACTTCAACGTCATGGGTCTGCCGATTCAGCGGCTTCTAGAACTGCTTCGGCGCTTCGGGTGGCGCTACGCCTTCGGCCCTTACCTCGAACGGCTTGCGTAGATTCCTCAAAAGATCGGAAGTGGAGCGGTGGTCGCCTTCGTGAGGCGACCACCGCGTGGATCTCGGCAGGTGTGAGGCCGAGCAGACGATTGGAGGGGTACCGCTCCACTCCGACTGCTGTCAAATCTGCTTACGGCGCCCTGTCCTCGGATTCATCCGCGTATTGGCAAGAAGCCTTCGGATTCCAATCGGCGAACATGCCGTTCGGGTTGTATCGCCACAGCCAGATGTGCAACGCATAAAGGCCCAGCGCGTCGTTGCGGTTGAACTCCTGACCCAGTAGAGAGGGTGGATCTGCGCCCGTCCACGCAGCAATCGGTACGATGTACTCAAGAGCCACTAGCCGCAGTCTTCCGCTACTCTGGGGCTCGTATACGAGGATTTCAGGCTTCAGCAATTCGGCCTTGTCATCGATCAGCGTCACGTTTCCCCAGTGGTACCCCATTGCCCCGGCCCCGCTGTAGTACCAGCACGGAGTAAGCTGCGTGTCATAGCCTGCTGCTTCTGCTGCCGAGAATCTGTGGAAGCTTGCCATCGCACGCCGTAGTTGGGCGAGCTGCTGGTTGAACTCCGCCCTGGGAGGCATGCCGTGGTCCGTCTGGACAGATAGCTCGTCTGGCTCATACGGCGACTCGACTGTGCTCTCACAACCCGTCATGGCCAGAATCGGCACGACCAGACAGGCCGCCCAGCGTCGCATCGGAATGGTGCCTTTCATCGTGTCCTCCAGTTGCGAGGGAGTAGGAGTGGAGCGAGATGGTGGGCCATCGACCGTGCCGCCATGTGTTTCAGGCGGCAAGGGCAGTCCAGCCGAAGGCCCCGAGTCTCGCTCGTCGCCCAAGTACAGGCGTGATTGCCGTTGTCGGGCTTTGCGGCTTACATTTTGCCACGAGTCCGTTTATCAGGACTTTCCGGGAGATTTAGCTGTGCTTTATTCTCGCTTTACATGCCCGGCGGGCCGCTTGGCAGCCCTCCAATGTTCTATCTGAAGCTGTTCGGCGGGGTCTCGATCGAAGGACCGGACGGCGACGTGACCGGGATAGCCGCTCGGCGCCACCCGCTGGCACTGCTCGCTTTGCTCGCGCTGTCGCACTCCAGGCGACTCAGTCGGGACAAGCTCATCGGCTACTTGTGGCCTGAAAGCGCCTCGTCGGACGCGCGGAATCTGCTGAACCAATCCGTCCACGCGTTGCGGCGAGCCTTGGGCGCGGAAGCGATCTCCTCCGAAGGTGACGAGTTGGTGCTGAGCCAGGCCACCGTGACCTGCGACGTGTGGTCGTTCGAGGAAGCGTTGGCGTCCGGGGCGGCGGAACGCGCGGTCGATTTCTACGTGGGACCGTTTGCCGATGGTTTCTTTCTCGCTGAGTCAAACGAGTTCGAGAGCTGGACGGGCGCCGAGCGGGAACGGCTGCGCCGGGCTTACGCGAAAGCTCTGGAAGAGTTGGCGGAAGCAGCGACGGCCCGGGGTGGTTTGGAAAGTGCTACCGAGTGGTGGCGCAACCTGATCGCCGAGGAGCCTTACAACTCCAACGTGACCCTCCGGTTCATGGAGACACTGGAATCGGCGGGCGACCGTGCGGGGGCGATCCGTGAGGCCGAAGCCCACGCCGAGCGGCTGCTGAGGGACTTGGATGCAGCACCCAATCCGGCCGTGCTCGCCCTGGCCGAGCGGATGCGAACGCAGCCAATCGACTCCGGACCGGCACGTGGTGCGTTCGAACTGCGCTCCGACCCCGAAAGGTCATCGGCGGTTCCGGCGGAGCCGCTACGTCCGGGGGCGTCACGGCGTACCTGGAAGCGCGCCGCGATTCTCGGGGCGGGGTTGGCGCTGCTGGCCGTTGCGAGCTGGACGGTGATTAAGATGCTCCAGCGGGACACCCACGAGGTCCGTCGCCTGGCCGTCCTGCCACTCGACAACCACACTGGCGATCCGCGGCAGGATTACTTCGTAGCCGGCATGCATGAGGCGCTGTTGACCAAACTGGCGCAGATTCCTGCGCTCACGGTCATCTCGCGGCAGTCGGTCGTCCGTTATGGGGACAGCGAAGAGCCACTGCCGGCGATTGCCCGCGCGCTGGGCGTGGACGCGCTAGTAGAAGGTTCGGTCTTCTTGGTCGGCGACAGCGTGCGGATCACAGTGCAGCTTGTCCGAGCCGAGCCCGAGGAGCATCTGTGGGCAGGCGACTACTACGGAGAACTGAGGAACGCGCTCGCCCTCCAGGGCGAGGTGGCTCGAGCGATCGCCCAGGCTATCGACGCCAGGGTGGCGCCAGCGGTGCAGGCGCGACTGGCGGGTAGGCGGACGCTGGTCCCCGAGGCCCAGGAGGCATACCTGAGAGGGCTGTACCATCTGGAGTGGCAGGCGACTACGGTGACGGCCCCCAGGTCAGAGCGGCTGGAGGCAGGGCGTACCGCCGTCGCGTACCTGGAGGAGGCCGTCGCGCTCGACCCCGAGTGGGCGGCCGCCCACGCCAAGCTCGCGCTGGCCTACAACTTTCAGGCTGCCTCTGCCGACGATAGGGACACGGAGTCGGAGTTCTATGCAAAGGTGAAGGCGGAGGCCCTCCGCGCGCTGGAGCTCGACGAGGCGGAGGCGCAGGCCCACGCCTCGCTGGGGATGGTCCTCTTGGGCCGCGAATGGGACTGGGCGGGCGCGGAGCGGGAGATGCTGCGGGCGCTGGAGCTGGAGCCGAGCTTCTACAATCACTGGACCTACGCCATCTACCTAGTCGCGGCAGGGCGGCACGACGACGCGATCGCCCACTACCGGCAGGCAGAGGAGCGGAACCCACTCTCGGAACAACTGAAGTTGCAGATAGCCAGTGCCTATTCCTGCGCCGGCCGCCATGTCGAGGCCATCGCGCAGCTCGAGCGGCTGCGGGCTCGGCTGGGGGACGGTGTGGTTGGGCTCAGGTTCTCCCTCGGTAACGAGTACCTGGCGACAGGGAGGCACGCCGAGGCGATCGCCGAGCTGGAGGCGGCCGTGGACCTGAGCGATAGCGCCCCCGTGATTGTGGCGGGGCTCGCCTACGCCTACGCGCGCGCCGGTCGACTCGACGAGGCGCGTGCACTGATGCCCCGGTTAGAGCAGCAAGGGGACGGCTGGGTGTGGTACGGACCGGCGCTCTATGCGGCCCTGGGCGAGACCGATCGGGCCGTCGCAGCGGTGGAAGCCGCCTTCGATGTGGAAGGAAGGGACTGGGCCCCGCACTTTCGCTGCAGCTGGACCTACCGGGAGTTGCGCAATGAGCCGAGGGTTCAGGAGATCGTACGCCGGATCGGCTTCCCCGACTGAGAGTGCTTTCCGCGAAAAGACAAAGACCCCGCTTCCAGCCCCGGTGCGGGGCTGGAGTTGGGGTCAGGTAAGCATTAAGCCGACCCTCTGAGGCTAGTGATTCACCTCTATCTGCGTTGCAGCCGGCCAGCTACCTACTTCGCGACTCGGTCCTTCAACCCCTTACCGGCTTTGAACGTCGGATAGGTCTTCGCAGGCAGCTGGATCGTCTGGCCCGTGGCCGGATTCCGACCGGAACGCGCCGCACGATGCTTGGTCCCGAATGTGCCGAAGCCCGTGATCCGCACTTCGCGTCCAGCATCGAGCTCGACCGCGATGATCCCCTGGCCCGAGTCCGTGTCGAAAATCGTCCCCACGACCTCCGCCGCCTTCGCCTTCGACAAGTCGCACTTCGCTGCCAGTTTGTCTGCCATTTCCGTTTTGTTCATTTCGAGCCTCCAAAAGGGTTAGAGCATCTGCTTACACTGGGCGGAGCGGACCGAACTCACGGCGCCCGTCGATATTTATTACAAGATTCCTCAGAATTGGCAACCGTTGCCGTTGTTTCCGGCCGCTTTAGGTTCAAGCGCATGTCACAATCGACTATCGAAGTTCCACGCGCCGTTCGCTGGCATGACGATGCCGTGCGGATCATCGACCAGACCCTCCTCCCCGGCGAGTACCGTGAGATCGACCTCGTCGAAGTCGGTGACCTGGTCGAGGCCATCCAGACCCTGCGAGTCCGGGGCGCACCCGCTATCGGGATCGCCGCGGCCATGGGGCTCGTAGCGTCCCTCAAGCCCCATAAAGCATTGCCGGAAAAGGAGTTCCGGGATCAGCTCGCGGACCATGCTGGGGCGCTGCGCGGGGCCCGGCCAACCGCCGTCAACCTGGCCTGGGCGGTCGATCGGCTTGTCGCGGTGGCAGATGGAATGAGTGGCGCCTCCAACCGGGAGGTCTGGGATAGGCTGCGTTCCGAGGCCACACAAATCCTCGAGGAAGACCGCTCGATGTGCCGAAGAATAGGCGAGCACGGGGTCGGTTTGCTCGGCGACGGCACGACGGTGCTCACCCACTGCAACGCCGGCGCTCTGGCGACGGGTGGCATGGGAACGGCTCTGGCTCCCGTGTACGTGGCGGCCGAACGGGGCATCGGAGTGAGCGTTCTAGCGGACGAGACGCGACCCCTGTTGCAGGGCAGCCGACTGACGGCCTGGGAGTTGGACCGCGCCGGAATCGATGTGACGATCCTGACGGATAACATGGCGGCGTTTGCCATGAAGGAGGGGCGCGTCGATATCGTGGTCACAGGTGCCGACCGAATCGCGGCCAACGGAGACGTGGCGAACAAGATCGGGACCTACGGCCTGGCGATAGCGGCACGGCACCATGGGATACCGTTCTACGTGGCCGCCCCGTCATCGACGTTCGACTTCGACCTGGCTTCGGGAGACCAGATTCCCATCGAGCAACGTGGTGCGGAAGAAGTGCGGTCCGGGTTCGGACGCCAGACGGCGCCAAGCGACGTGGCCGCGTACAGCCCCGCTTTCGATGTGACACCGGCGGAACTCATCACCGGGATCATCACCGAAGAGGGGATTTTCGATCCAGGAAATCTATCGGCGCTCCGCGATGCGAAGGCACGCCGATGAAAGAGTACCGGGCCAAGAGGTCGACGGTCCTCTTCACGATCGGATTTCTCGCGTTGATGACGGCTCTCAGCGTCGTCGGCCTGCTTCTCGCCGAGCCGCGCTGGTTCTTCGTCGTGATACTCTTCGCCCTGGCGTGGGAATGGTATCGGCACATGCGGGCACCCGTGAGGATCGTGGTGAAGGATGACGGTTCGATGCGCTTTCGCGGCTTGCTCAGCCAGACTGAACTCGATCCTAAAGACATCACCCGCATCCGAAGGGCGGGTCGCTATTGCTCGCTCGAACACGACGGCCGAACGACCAACCTCTACGCGAATATGGAAGGAATGAAGGAGTTCTTGGCGGGACTGCTGTCCGCCAACCCCGACATCGACGTGAAGACGTTCACGTGGGCCCAGAAGAAGTGAAGCGCTGATGTCCGTGATCCTCGCCATCGACCAGGGGACGACCGGAACGACGGTCCTGGCGGTCGCCCACGACGGCGCCGTGGTCGGCCGCGCCTACGAGGAAATCGAGCAGCATTATCCGAAGCCGGGTTGGGTCGAGCACGACCCGGACGAGATCTGGCGTTCGGTGCAATCAACCGTCGCTGGGGCTTTGGAAGGCGCCGGCCTGAGGCCCGGGGAAGTAGCGGGCGTCGGAATCACGAATCAGCGCGAGACCGTGGTCGTCTGGGACCGGCAAAGCGGGGAGCCGGTCCACCGGGCCATCGTTTGGCAGTGTCGTCGAACCGCACCGGAATGTCGCGTCCTCGAGAGCGCGGGGTATGCCGAGCTGATACGGAAGCGATCCGGCTTGGTCATCGATCCCTACTTCTCAGGGACCAAGATCGCATGGCTGTTGGATAACGTGCCGGAAGCTCGGGCCCGAGCCGAGGCCGGCGATCTGGCGGCGGGCACCATCGACACCTGGCTGATCTGGAAGCTCACCGGCGGGCGGGTCCACGTCACCGAGCCCACCAACGCATCGCGAACTCAGCTGTTCCGCATCGACGAGCTGCGCTGGGATCCCGAGCTGTGCGAGATATTGAACGTCCCCGAGGCGATCTTGCCGGAGGTGATGCCATCGGGCGGGAAGTTCGGCATGACGGACGCCTCGGCCATCGGATTCGAGGCGCCGGTCGCCGCGGCCATGGGCGATCAGCAGGCGGCTCTGTATGGCCAGGGGTGTTGGGAACCAGGGTTGGCGAAGTGCACGTACGGCACAGGCGCGTTCCTGCTGGTTCACACCGGGGACGAAGTCGTCCCCTCGGAGCACGGCCTGTTGACGACCGTTGCCTGCGGACCACGCGGTGAGGCCGCGTACGCCCTCGAAGGCTCGGTCTTCATCGCTGGGGCTGCCGTTCAGTGGCTGCGCGACGAGCTCGGTCTGCTCGAACACGCCGCCGACACCGAACGCCTCGCGGGCTCACTCGCGTCGAACGATGGTGTCTATTTCGTGCCGGCGTTTGTCGGTCTCGGGGCTCCTCATTGGCTGTCGGAGGCCCGCGGGATGATCGTGGGTCTAACGCGAGGTGTAGGTCGAAGTCATTTCGCTCGGGCGGCGCTCGAAGCCATGGCCTACTCGGCTGACGATCTGATGCGCGCCATGGCCGCCGATTGGGGGCATGCAGTGGTCGAGTTGCGCGCCGATGGCGGTGCCGCGGCCAATGATTGGTTGATGCAGTTCCAGGCCGACATCTCGAACGTGCCCGTTGGCCGCCCGGCCATGGTTGAGACCACTGCGCTGGGAGCTGCGAGCTTGGCGGGGCTGTCCATCGGCTATTGGGCCGATCCCGAGGGACTTCGGAGAGTCCAGGTCATCGACAAGACGTTTGAGCCCGCTCTGTCTGATGAGGAACGCGGTCGTCTTTCCTCGGGATGGCAGCGGGCGGTGCGGGCGGCGGCTGCGTGGGCCGGTGATGACGGATCCAGCCACGAGGCCGAGTAGGGAGGCCCGGCATGCAGCAACCATTGCGTATCGGGGTCATTGGGAGCCACGACTGTGAGTCTACGGTTGAAGAAGTGGCCCGCCGCGTCGGCGAGCTGGTCGCACAAAGCGGCGCCGTCCTGGTGTGCGGCGGGTTGGGCGGCGTGATGGAAGCGGCGGCCGAAGGCGCTCGCGGCGAAGGCGGCCTCACCGTGGGCATCCTCCCAGGTTCCGATCCTCGAACGGCGAACGCGGGAATAGCCATCGCGATCCCCACGGGTCTGGGCGAGGCCCGCAACGCTCTGGTGGTCGGTGCTTCGGATGCGGTGATCGCCATCTCGGGGGGCTGGGGGACGCTATCCGAAGCTGCGTTCTGTCTCAAGAATGGTGTGCCACTGATAGCTCTGGTTTCGGATCTGCCCGACCTGCCGATACCGGACGCCGAGTCGGCCGAACAGGCCGTAGAGTGGGCCGTGAGTCAAGGGAAGAAGAGGAGGGGATGAGCGTAGGCGTGGGGCTCTCGGAGCGACCGATTGGCTGAGCTCGGCGAACTTTGCCTTTGGGCTGCTTTGCCGATTGCTGTTCTGGCGGCGGCGACGTCTATCGCTGGAGCGGTAACAGGCCGTGGCGATCTGGCTGTGATGGGCGGCCGTGCGATGGAGTCGACAGCAGCCCTCCTTCTGCTCTCCGTTTGCGGGTTGGGCTACGCGCTCGTAACAGTGCAACTGCAGTACGCGATCGTTTCGGCATACTCCGGTTTCCAGGAACCGTGGTACTGGAGGCTGGCCGCTTTGTGGAGTGGCCCACCAGCGGGAGTGCTCGTCCTCACTCTGCTTCTGGCCATCGCGGGAGCGGTGAGTTCGCGGCTCGGTCGCTCGCGTTTCGTGACCGCACGAACGGGCGCGCTTGCGGTGATCGCTCTCATCGGAACTCTCACAGTGGTCGCTCGCACCCAGCCGTTCGTTCTTTCGGACGTGCCGGCTCATGTCGGTGCTGGCCTACCGCTGGCGGCGAAGGCCGTACCTTGGCAGGTCGAAGTCGTGTCGACCTACCTGGCCATAGCCTGTGGCGCCTTCGCCTTCGCCTGCGTAGTCAGCGAGCAGCTTACCGAGTCTCGTGACATCCGCCAGAACGGGCGAGTGGCTCTTACGGCGGCGACCGGCCTGCTCACCCTCTCGATCATGGCCGTGGCGTGGCGCGTGTACGGCGACAGCGGCCGGCTGCTCGATGTGACGAGCGTGTCGTTCATCGCCGTTCACCTACCGGCATGGCTTGTCGCCTTCGCGTATCTCCACGCACCGGCTGGCCCGGCGGTTCCGGCTTGGGCGGATAAGTGGAGTCGTACGCTTGCCGTGGCCTTCTTTCCTACCGCCGTTGGTGCCGGGGCGGCACTGATCGCGGGTATGGGTGACGTGCCGCTTGTGACGTTGTGGGCGGGCGGACTCGCCGTCGGGATCCTTTCCGGTGCTTTCGGCGGCATGAGCCGTCGACCTGCACGGTTCGAGCAGTTGAGGCGCGTACCCGGCTTCGGGGCCTGGGCGTTCCAGGCGGGACTGTTCCTGCTGATCGGGGCCGGCCTGACCGCCGTTTGGGGACTGGTCAGGGGACCTATCGTGTCGAACCTCGCGTGGCCGGTTGTTTTGCTCGGCCTGGCGGCAGCGGCCGCGTGGGCCAGCGTTCGACCAGCCGGAGCCTGGCGTCGCGTGTGGCCTGCATCGTTGGGACTGTCCGGGCTGGTAACCATCGGAGTCTACGTTGCCACGGGTTCCCGGTATCCAGAGGTGGCCCTTGCGGCCGGACTCGCCATCGCTGTCCTGGTCGGGCTCGTCGCCGACGTGGTGCGCCTCAGAGAAGCTCACCGCTCGTTTAGAACGAACGACCCGAACTCGTCGGTTGGTCGGGTGGTCGCCCGACGCTCGTGGCGTCGTGGGTCTTCAGCGCTGGCGCACTTGGGCGCGGCGCTGCTCGTGCTCGGTCTGTCGGCGGAAGCGATGACGGAGGTTCACACGCAACCGATGATCCCCGGGGATGCCGTCGGTGCCAAGAGTGGTTTGGCTGGGAAAGTGACGGTCACGTACCTGGGTCTCTCGCGCTATCAGGTCGACGCGCTGGACAAGCGCGTCGCGAGCTTCTCGATATCGGACGGTGATGACAGAGAAATGATGACCGCGGCCATGACCTACGATCTGTCGACGCGCCGGCAGTACCGTACGCCTGCACTGAAGCGGGGCCTGCTGGGCGATGTCGTGGTCGGCATCACCGGACGGTCGGGATCCGAGGAAGGCATCGTGTGTAGCGTGGCGAGTCGTCCGTTGGCCAGTCTTGTGTGGTTTGGCGGGCTTCTGATCTTCGCGTCGGTCTTCGTGCGGCGAAGGATGATCGCGTGAGTGCGCTGGCCGCCTTAGTATTGGGCGCACTCGCCGTTGCCTATGCCGTGTGGCCGGCGCTTCGCGGCCCGGAAGCTGACTCTCTCTCAGACGACGACGATCGGGATGCCGGCGCTGAGATCACTACGGACCCGAACGCGATCCAGGCATGGTCCGAGGCGGCCGGCGAACTGGAACGTGAAGCGCAGGAAACTGGGCCTCGAATAGAAGGGGAAGGACGGGAGACTTGAACACCGCAACAGGTGCGGGAAGTCCGGCGAAGATCCAGCTGTTCGATCTCGCTCGCCAGAACCTGCCCATCGCCGACGAACTGATGTCGGCGGTAGCTGGAATTGCCAGCGCTCAGAGCTTCGTGCTCGGAGCGACCGTGAAACAGTTCGAGGAATCCGTGGCGGAGTACCTCGGCTCGATGCACGCCATCGGTGTGGCCAGCGGAACCGATGCAGTATATCTGGCGCTACGCGTACTCGATCTCGAGGACGGAGACGAAGTCATCACGTCGCCGTTCACGTTCTTCGCCACCGCTGGCGCGATCGTCAATGCCGGTGGCCGAGCCGTCTTCGCCGACATCGACCCGAGAACGTTCGCTCTCGATCCCGAAGCCGTCGAGGCGGCGATCACCGATCGGACACGGGCGATCGTCCCCGTCCATCTGTTCGGGCAGATGGCCGAGATGCAGCCGATACTCGAAATCGCCGCGAGGCGGGGGATTCACGTCGTCGAGGACGCGGCACAGGCGATCGGTGCCAAAGCGCTCGTTCAAGGGCAATGGCGGTCCGCCGGAGCTATCGGCGCACTGGGCTGCCTCTCCTTCTATCCCACCAAGAACCTCGGGGCATGGGGCGATGGCGGGATGGTTACAACGAACGACGAAGTGATGGCCGAGCGACTGCGGCGGCTTCGCGTCCACGGGGAGAACTACGACCGCGGTCGATACGTTCACGACGAGGTGGGTACCAACTCGCGACTGGATGCCATTCAGGCGGCGGTGCTACAGGTCAAGCTGCATCATCTGCCGGGCTGGACCGAAACGCGCCGGGCCCGGGCCGCGTGGTACGACCAGCGATTGGCTTCCATCGACGAGGTCGCGACTCCCGTGACGGAACACGACCGACTCCATATTTACAGCCTTTACACGATCCGGGCACAGGAGCGGGATGCCCTGAAGGATCATCTGGCGCAGCACGGCGTGGGAACCGGGATCTACTACCCGCTCCCGCTACACCTGCAGCCGTGCTTCTCGGACCTGGGTCACCAGCGGGGTGAATTTCCCCAGGCAGAGCGCGCCGCGGCCGAGGTTCTCAGCTTGCCCCTGTACCCCGAGCTGACCCCGGAGGAAATGGAGAGGGTGGCGGTGGCGATCGGCGGGTTCTATGCGGCTTGAAACAAGGCTCTTGACCCCGAACAAGTCCCGAAATAGCTTGGAAGCTGGGAACCGACCGATACACTCTCACTCTCAATCTCTATGACGGCTGGAAACGAGATCGTCGACCTCCGCAGCGACACCGTGACGCGCCCTTCGTCTGGCATGCGCCAGGCCATCGCCGAGGCCGTCGTAGGCGACGATGTTCTGGGCGACGATCCGACGGTCGTCATCCTACAGCAGCGGACGGCGGAGCTGTTGGGAAAAGAGGCCTCGCTGTTCTTCCCCAGCGGCACCCAGGCGAACCAGGTGGGCATACTGCTGAACTCGCAGCCCGGTACGGAGGCGATCTGCGAGGCTGACGCCCATGTCCTGCACTACGAGTTCGCCGGCGCGGCCATGTGGTCGGGCGTACAGCTGCGAGCGGTCGCCACCGATGACGGGGTGCTCACGGCGGAACTTGCCCGGCCGTTCATCCGGCCCCAGAGCCCACACCTCATGCGGACGTCGCTCATCTGTGCCGAGAACACACACAACATGGCGGGCGGTAAGGTTATGTCCCTCGACGCACTGCGTGGGCTTCGCGCGTTGGCGGATGAGAACGGTCTTCCGTTGCACCTCGACGGTGCGCGTCTTTGGAACGCCGCCGCCGCCGCGGGCGTGGCGCCGTCCCAGTTCGCCGCCCAGGCCGACACGGTCATGGTCTGTTACTCGAAGGGCTTGGGCGCACCGATCGGCTCGGCTCTAGCCGGCAGCGAGGAGGCGATGAAGCGGGCTCATGCGCTGCGGAAGCGGCTGGGCGGCGGCATGCGCCAGGTCGGTATCCTGGCGGCAGCGGGGCTTTATGCGCTCGATCATAACCTCGCCCGCATCGCTGACGATCATGGTCGAGCGCAGCGGCTGGCGGAGTTCGTCGACGGGCTGGAAGGCTTCAGGGTCATTGCGCCGGACACGAACATCATCATGATCGACGTCGATCGCGACGGTCCAACGGCGGAGGAAGTCCAGCGTTTTCTGGAAGAACGGGGTGTGTGGATTCTGGCGATCGGACCCAATCGATTGCGAGCAGTCACGCACCTGGAAATAGACGACGAGGGCATCGAGCGTGCATGTGCCGCATTTGATCAACTGGCGCATGTGGCGGCGAGTTGATAATCGTTTGAGCGTTGTGGACTAGCGTCGCTCTGACGAGAAACGCAGGTATTCATTTCCGGGCACGGGAGGAGACATGGTTGCGGAGCTGAGTGAGGAGAGGAAGAAGGCGCTAAACGTTGCGATTTCCCTGGTGGAGCGTCAGCACGGGAAAGGCGCGATCATGCGCATGGGTTCGGAGGGTGCCCGGGTAAAGGTCGAGGCGATTCCCACGGGGTCGATCCTCCTCGACTCCGTTACCGGGATTGGAGGGATTCCTCGCGGCCGTGTCACCGAGATCTTCGGGCCCGAATCGTCCGGGAAGACGACGCTGACGCTGCACATCATCGCCAACGCCCAAAAGACGGGCGGAGTGGCGGCATTCATAGACGCCGAGCACGCGCTGGACATCTTTTACGCGGAGAAGCTTGGCGTCGACATCGATAACCTGCTGGTCTCGCAGCCGGACACCGGCGAGCAGGCGCTGGAGATCGCCGAGGTGCTGGTCCGCAGTGGTGCGGTCGATGTCGTGGTCATCGACTCCGTCGCCGCGCTCGTCCCGCGGGCCGAGATCGAAGGCGAGATGGGCGCCTCGCACGTTGGGTTGCAGGCGCGACTGATGTCCCAGGCGTTGCGGAAAGTCACGGGCGCCATCAGCCGTTCGAAGACCGCTGTGGTTTTCACTAACCAGATCCGCGAGAAGATCGGCGTGATGTTCGGCAACCCCGAGACACAGCCCGGTGGCCGAGCCCTGAAGTTCTATGCTTCGCTGCGGCTAGACATTCGCCGCATCGCTGCGATCAAGGACGGCAACGACCCGGTGGGGAATCGCACCCGGGTGAAAGTGGTGAAGAACAAATGCGCGCCGCCGTTCCGGCAGGCGGAATTCGACATCATGTTCGGAGTGGGCATCTCCCGAGTCGGCGAGCTGATCGACCTCGGCAGCGAGAACGACATCGTGAAGAAGTCCGGCGCCTGGTACTCGTATGGCGAGCAGCGGATCGGTCAGGGTCGCGAGAACGCCAAGGGCTTCCTGGCGGAGAATGCCGACATGGCCGATGAGGTCGAGGTCAAGGTACGCGAGATACTGGGCATCTCGCCTTCGTCGGCCGAGCCGGAAGAGAACGGTGCCAACGCGCCCGAGGAGACGATCGCCTAGCGTGTCCGAACCGAAGTGCAGCTCGTGAACGAGGAGACTGGAGACGGTGTCCAGACCTCCGATGTTCTCGAGGAGGTCGAGCGCCGTGCCATCGACGCGGCGCTGAACTTTTTGTCCTACCGCCAGCGGACGGGCCAGGAAGTGGAACGCAAGCTGGCCAGCCGCGGATTCAGCGAACAGACCATCGGGTTGGCGATGCGGCGCTTGGGTGCCGTGGGCCTGGTCGATGATGAGGCGTTTGTCGGAGCTTTCGCCCGCGACCGAATCGCGCACCGGCCCATGGGCATGCGCCGCATGGTCCGGGAACTGTACATGAAGGGGATCGCCAGAGAGGTGTCCGAGCCGGTGATCCTCGAGGTTTTTCAGGACGAGAATACCGACGAGCGCGAACTGGCCATGCGCGTGATAGAAAAAAAGCGTAGAACGCTGGCATCGCGATCGGGCGATGTACGAGTCCTCCGCCGTCGGTTACGCGACCATCTCATACGGCGCGGCTTCGACGGTCGGATCGTCACAGATGTCGTGAACGAACTGTACAGCGAAAGCGACACCGCCGGCGATGAATGAGCTGACCCGGATCGCACGCGATAACGGGGCACTAGCGCTTCTACCTCGGCCAGCCCGGCCCGAAGAGGCCGATGCTCTCAGCGCGCTGGCGCTCCGCTCGAAAGCGTACTGGGGTTACGATGCGGAGTTCGTGGAGGCGTGCCGCAGCGAGTTGACGTTGACGGCTGACTTCATCAAGGCGGGCCAGGTGCGTCTCATCGAAAACGGAAATGACGCCGTCGGATTCTACAGCCTGGTACGCTGGAACTCGGATGTCGAGTTTGGCCATTTCTTTGTTGACCCCGAGTTCATCCGTCAGGGTATAGGTGTATTCCTGTGGAACGACGCCGTCGAACGGGCCGTCGTCCTGGGCTACGGCCGCCTAATCATCGAGAGCGACCCGAACGCGGAAGGGTTTTATCTGAAACTGGGTGCGGAGCGGATCGGCGAAGTGCCGTCCCGAGCCCGGGCCGGCCGCGTCTTGCCTTTGCTGGTCTATCCGCTTCGATGATGAACGACTGCGGCCCAGCGGGGGAGAAGTAACCCGATGACCTGTGCGCAGTGCAAAGGCGCGGACAAGCTGTTCTCGGGCGTCCACGTGTCTCGCGAGTTGAAGAAGTACAGACGCAAAGGTCCAAGGGGAACGACCCGAACGTTGATCGACGCGCTGAGAGGTGAGGGTGTCGACGGCGCCACGCTACTCGATATCGGCGGTGGCGTGGGTGCCATCCAGCACGAACTGCTCAGCGTAGGTGCGACCCGTGCCACCGGGGCGGACGCAGCCACGGATTATCTGGAGGCCGCTCGCCAGGAGGCGGAACGTCAGGGACACGCAGATCGCGTCGCGTTCCACTACGGTGACTTCGTCGCTATCGCCGACGGGCTGGATGATGCCGATATCGTCACTCTGGATCGAGTCATCTGCTGCTACCCCGACGTGAGGGCGCTGGTCCGCGCCTCGGTGAGCAAGGCTCGCCGATTGTACGGTGTCGTATATCCGCGGGATGTGTGGTGGACCCGGCTCGGCAGTCGTTTCCTGAATCTCTTCTTGTGGGTGTCGCGCAATCCGTTTCGCGTCTTCGTTCATTCTTCTCGAGACGTGGACGCGCTGGTGCGCGAGGCGGGGCTCGAACGCCGTCTCACGCGCCTGACTCCCAACTGGCAAATCGTACTTTACAGCCGCTAGACCCTACGGCGGAGTCAGCCGGATGGTCCGCGTGTCTATCGCTCGCTTGCGCGCGGGCAGCGATCCCTCGATGCGAGACATGACCTTCTCGGCCGTGGCTCGCCAGGCCGTGAGTTTCCCCCCGTAGATGCTCAGAACGCGGGGGTGGTCTTTCTTCTCTTCGACGTCGACATCGAGCACGACCTCGCGCGAGCGATGAAACGCGTGGCCAGATCCGGCGGGCAGGACGCGCAGACCGGCGAAGGCCTCGAGCACGGCGTCGCGCGCGTTATAGCGCGGAAAGTAGCGATTCAGCACGCGCCGTAGGTAATTACGCTCGGCGCGCAGCGGCCTGACGGCATCAGGATTGCCGCGAAAGCGCGTCTCGGTCGTCCCAACCAGGGTCTGACCCTTCCACGGCATGACGAACACCGCTCGGCCATCCCGCGGGACCTCGACGTAGTAGATCCCGTGCTCGACCTGACCGTCGACGATGATGTGCGAGCCCTGCACGAGTTGAACCGGCCGCTGCGTCTGGGGCGGGTCGACGGCGGAGAGGATCCGATTGACCCAGGGGCCGCCGGCGTTGACCATGACGCGGGCTTCGCAGGTGTTTTCTCGGTCACCCTGTCGATAATGAACGGCGCAGCCGTCGCCGAGGATCTCCGCGCCGGTGAATTCGGCAGGCATAACGAGCTCGGCACCGAGTCTCTCGGCTGACCTCCAGACGGCTGCAGTGAGGGCCGCATCGTCCACTTGTGCGTCCCAGTAGCAGAAGACCGCGTCGAGCTTGTCGGTGATCAGCCCGTCCAATTCGCCCCAGGCAGCGCGCGGTACCTTTCGGAAACGCACCTCCTTCCTGAGTCTTCCCAGAACGGAGTAGAAGCTAAGTCCGGTCCGCACCAGCCAGGGCCTGCGCCGCGTATACTCGTAGACGGGGATGTGGAACGGCCTCAGTTCCACCAGGTCCGGTGCCAGCCGCAACATCAGCGCGCGCTCGCTCAGGCCTTCTTGCACCAGACCGAACTCCCAGCTCTCCAGGTAGCGAAGTCCGCCGTGGATCAACTTGCTGGATTTGCTCGACGTCCCGGCCGCCAATTCGGTCTTCTCCAACAGCAACACCGAGTGACCGGCGGCCGCAGCCGCTTGAGCGACGCCGACGCCGTTGATGCCTCCGCCCACGACGATGACGTCGTAGCGTTCAGTCTTCACGGCGGATCGCTGAACAGGCCGGGCAACGTCGCCGCCCGGCCTGTGAAGTTCCGATGGGAGCCGCGTGGCAGAGGGGCCGCGTCAATTCTGCTCGCCCCCTTCCGGCTCTTTCTCTGGATACAACGAAACCTGCACGTAGTTGTCCGTCGGCAAGTACAGTCCCGCCGCCTTCTGCACCATCTCGGGCGTGAGGCTCTCCACCAGTTCGTCGTATGTGAGGATGTCTCTGCTATCCAGGCCATAGATTTCGCTGGATATCAGGTTGCTTAACCAGAACCCGTTCTCACGGAGACTGGTCTCGCGTTGGCGGCGCTGGGTCTCCTTGACCTTGTCGATGTCGTCCTGTGTTGGACCGTATGTCTTCATGCTGTCGACCTGCTGGAACACCGCAGCGGTCAGTTCTTCCAGGCGTTCCGGAGCAGTTCCGAAGCCGATACGGAAGGTGTAACGCTCCCTTGGATCTCGACTTCCGATCCCGCTGACGTTGACCCCATAAGTGCCGCCCATGTCCTCGCGCAGGACTTCGCGCAGGCGAATCCGCAGAACGCTGGCCAGCGATGAGATGGCGTAGCGGTTCTCGCGCGTCCACTCGAAGGGTCCGGTGAAGACGATCTGCGTCTGACTCTTCGGCTCGATGCCCTTGTGGACGGTCTTCTCGACGACGCCCTTGGGAGGAACGACGCCTTCGTCGCGCCAGCTCTCTTCGCGCCCTATCGAGGGTAGACCACCCAGGTAGGTCTGCACCAGCGGTGTGATAGCATCCGGGTCGAAGGTTCCGACGATGACGAAGACAAAATCGCCCGCGTCGGCGAACCGGTCCTTGTAGAAGGCGAACGATGCGTCCAGGTCCATCTCCTCGTACAACTCCTGGCTGGCCGGCCGCCTCCGGTAGTGGTGTTGCGCCAGAGTAACCGTGAGGGTGTCGTTGAAAGTCACAATCGGGTTGGCACTGCGGTTGGCCAGGGAAGCACTTATTCGCGACTTGATAGACGAATAGGCGTCCTCGTCGCGGCGCGGCGCGGTGAAGTACAGGTAGACCAGTTGGAACATCGTTTCGATGTCGGTCGGTGAAGCGCTCCCCGACAGTCCCTCCGAGATCGAGGCGACAAAAGGCGAAACGCGAACGGCTTTTCCGGCGAGCACCTTTTGCAGGTCGACCAGGCTGAATTCGCCGAGCCCGCCTTGACCCACGACCATTGGCGCCGTCGCGGCCGCGACGTAGTCCTCATCGGAGGCCAGCGAAGTTCCGCCGGGGCTCCAGGCTCGAATCAGGACCTCGTCGTCCTTGAAATCGGTGGGCTTCAGCAGCACGCGGACGCCGTTGGCCAGCTCCCACACCGTGACGCCGATTTCATCGATGTGCTCCTCCGAGGCGATCGCCGCCGGTTCCGGCACCACGGCGACCAACGGTGCGTCGGTCACGGCATCCTCGTAGGCCGCGACCTCGGCCGCGCCGGCAGTAGCGAACACGGCGAGCAATTCGTCTTCCGACGGCACCTCCACGCCTTCTTTTTCGGGAGCGCTGATGACGATCACCCGGTTGGTCTCGACGATCCACTCTTTCGCCAGGCGATTGACATCGTCGAGAGTGATTCCCGGAACGGACTCGTTGTGGAACTCGAATTCGTAGGCAATCCCGGGGAACGGTTCGTCGTAGAGGAAGACTCGGACGTACTCGGAAGCGTAGGACGACGACTCGGTTTTGTCTCTCTCAGCGTAGGCCTGCTCGATAGACCGAAGCAGCTCGCGCTTCTCGCGCTCCAACTCCGATTCGGTGAAGCCGAAACGCTCGACCCGCTCGGCTTCGGTGAGGATCGTCTCGAGTCCCCGCTCGATACCGTTCTCGGGGACGCCCGCACCCAGAATGTAGACCTCGGTCGAACCGATGAAGCGGCCCTGGCCCGAGAAGGCGCCTAGGAACGGTGGGTCGGCCTGTTGTGTCAACTCGAACAACCGCGTGTTCAACATGCGGTTGTACAGACTTTCCACGATCGACTGGCGATAGGCCGCCGTCGTTTGTTCATCCCGCAGCGCCTGTTTCCAGTAGACGTTGACCGAATTGAAGGTCGCTTCGGGGTCCGTAGCGATGGCGAAGAGCGTCTCGTCGTGGCCGGGCACCGGATAGACCGGCCGTTCACGCACGATATCCGGCATCTCCAGACCAGAGAAATGCGATTCGATGAGTTGCTCGATTTCGGATCTATCGAAGTCGCCCACGGCGATGACCGCCATCAGATCGGGGCGGTACCAGTCGCGATAGAAACGTTTTAGCACTTCGTAGTCGAAGTTCTGGAGGATCTCTTCGTTCCCGATGACGTTGCGCTCGGCATAACGCGAATCCTTGAACAGAATCGGCCACTGCTTGTCGCGCATCCGGGCAGACGCGCCCTGGCCCAGTCGCCACTCCTCGACGACGACTCCGCGCTCCTTGTCGATCTCCTCGTGATCGAACAGCTGACCGTGCGCCCAGTCCTCAAGGATCTGGAATCCCGTCGACACAAGGTCCGCGCTGTCGGTGGGAACCATCAACATGTACACGGTCTCGTCGAAGCTCGTATAAGCGTTGACGTCGGGACCGAATCGCATGCCGACACGTTCCATGTAGTCGATCAGCTCTTGCTTCTCGAAGTGCTCGGTTCCGTTGAAAGCCATGTGCTCGACGAAGTGGGCCAGGCCAAGCTGGTCGTCATCTTCGAGCACCGAGCCGGCGTTGACGACGAGGCGCAGCTCCATTCGCTCCTGCGGCTCGGGGTTCTCGCGGATGTAGTAGCGCAGGCCGTTGGGCAGAACGCCCACCGTCACCGCCGGATCCGCGGGAAGCGTAGCGCTGGCCTGGGTGGCTGCTTGCTGGGCGATCGCCGCGACCGGCCACATCACGGCCGCGATCGCGATCGAAAGAACGGTCGTCGCGAGAGTTCTTCGCATGGTATTGGCTCCTCGAGTCGGCTGGGCGGGCTTGTGCACCCGGGCAGACGGTTGGAGAGATTCGATGGGGCTCCCGGCCTGCCATAATGCAATGGCCAGGTCTGGAAAACCAGTGGTACGCTTGAGAACCCCAAGGGGTTCGGTCATATTGCTATGTTCCCCGAGGACTTTTTGTTCGACAGGCCCAGGGTGGGTTGATGAAAGCCGCTGAGATCAGACAACGCTTTATAGACTACTTCATACGGAACGGGCACACGCACGTTCCCTCATCGTCACTCGTTCCAGCGGACGATCCCACACTTCTCTTCACGAACGCCGGGATGAACCAGTTCAAAGGGACGTTTCTCGGGCAGGAACCGCGACCCTACAAGCGCGCGACGAGCTCGCAGAAGTGCGTGCGCGCCGGTGGCAAGCACAACGATCTGGAGCAAGTGGGGAAGACCGCGCGCACACCGACGACGAGGCCTACGAGCTGTGGCAGGACGTGGCGAGCCTGCCTGCCTCGCGCGTGCTCCGTTTCGGCGACAAGGACAACTTCTGGCAGATGGCCGATACCGGTCCCTGCGGTCCTTGCTCCGAGATCCTCTACGACCAAAGGCCGAAGAGCGCGAAGCAGGACTTGTCCGCGGACGAGTTCGAGGAGTTGGCCGAGGCCGGCGAGATCCTCGAGCTGTGGAACCTGGTCTTCATGCAGTTCGTTCGGGACGAGCAGGGTAACATGGATCCCCTGCCCAAGCCGTCCATCGATACCGGATTGGGGCTGGAGCGTATCGCTGCGGCACTACAGGGTGTCAATTCGAATTTCCACACCGACCTGTTCATGCCGCTCATCCATCGGGCGGAAGAAGTCATTGGGCGTGCGTACGAGCCCGACACCGAGTCAGGCGTCTCGTTCCGCGTGCTGGCCGATCATGCGAGGGCCGTGTCGTTCCTCATCGCGGATGGTGTGTTCCCGACGAACGAAGGCCGCGGATACGTGCTGCGTCGCATCCTCAGACGCGCGGGCCGTCACGCCTGGCTGCTGGGCCGTCGCGAGCCGACGCTCTACACGGTATGCGACGAAGTCATCTCGTTGATGAGCGACGTCTTTCACGAACTGGAAGACCGTCGCGATCATATCCTGCGAACCGCCCGAGGCGAAGAGGAGCGGTTCATGGCGACCATCGACGAAGGGATGGAGCGCTTCGATCAGCTCGCACCGGCCGGCGGCAGCGGCACGGTTTCCGGTAGCGAAGCGTTCAGGCTCTACGACACGTTCGGCTTTCCGCCCGATCTGACCGAGCTGATGGCCGAGGAGCGCGGCTATCACGTTGATATGGAAGCCTTTCATCAAGCGCTCGAGGAGCAACGGCGGCGGTCGCGTGACGAGCGCGACGAACAGCGTCGCCGCGGCGACCTGGAGGTCAAGCTCACAGACGTGCCCACCGAGGGTTGGACGCGATACTCGGACGACCCTCAGGAATGGGTCGGCTACGAGCAGTTCAACGTCGATACCGACGTCCTCGCCGCGGTGCGGGAGGACGGTCGAATCGCGTTGGAGCTGCACTGGAATCCGTTCTATGCCGAGGCCGGCGGGCAGGTCAGCGACCGAGGTTTCGTGGAAGGCGACGGCTGGCGAATGGAAGTCGAAGGCGTTGCCAAGCTCGAGGATCGAGTGGTCATCGCCGGTCCCATCGAGGGCGAGTTCAAGCCGGGTCCGGTGAGGGCCGTGGTCGACCCCTCTCGAAGGGACACCCAGCGAAACCACACGGCGACTCACCTGTTGCACGCGTCTCTGCGAGGCATCCTGGGCGAGCACGTGACGCAGGCCGGCTCGCTGGTCGCACCCGACCGACTGCGATTCGATTTCACCCACAGCGGTCCGCTCAGCGAGACCGAACTGGACGAGATCGAACGTAGGGTGAACGAACAGATATGGGCGGACAAAGAAGTAACGAAGAGCTTCCAGGAATATCGCGAAGCTGTAGGTCGCGGTGCCATGGCATTGTTCGGCGAGAAATACGGCGACGAGGTTCGGGTCGTCGAGGTCCCGGGCTTCAGTCTCGAACTGTGCGGCGGGTGCCACGTGACGACGACCGGTGAGATCGGCCTGTTCAAAATCACGTCGGAGACAGGCACGGCCGCCGGCGTGCGTCGCATCGAAGCGGTGACAGCCTCGCGTGCCTACGAACAGATGAAGGAGCACGAGCGTCTGCTTGGCGATCTGAGCAAGACCTTGAGAGTACCGATGAACAACTTGGCGCAGCGCCTGGACGTGCTCGTCACAGAACAGAAAGAGCTACGGGACAAGCTGCAGACCGCCTCACTGGGCGCGGCGCAGGACCAGGTCGGTCGACTGGTGGAGGTCGCCGAGGAAGTCAACGGTGCCAAGATCGCCACAGGGTCGATCGAAGCCTCCGACTCGGAGACTCTCAGGGCTTTCGGCGATAGCCTTCGAGAGCGCCTGGGCACCGGCGTCGGCGTGGTCGCAGCCCGAATGGGCGAGCGGCACGCTTTGTTGGCGGTGGTCACCGACGATCTCATCGGGAAAGGCATGCGCGCGGACGCGGTCGTCCGCGAAGTGGCCAAACTGGCCGGCGGGAAGGGCGGAGGTCGGCCACACATGGCACAGGCGAGCACGGGAGATCCCGCACGCGCGGAGGCCGCTTTGGAGAAGGTGACCGATATCGTCCGGCCGATGCTGGTGGAAGCGGGAGTATGATGGCCGAGGAATGGCTGCGCCACAGGCTCGAGTCTTCGCCGGATTCGCTGCGCGAGAGGCTGGAGCCGCCAATCGCGGATCTCGATCCCGATCTAGATCTGTCCGACGCATTGCTCAAGGCGGCGTGTGAACTACTCGAGCGTTCGCGCCAGCGATTGGAGAGCCGCGAATCGGCGTACGATCTTCTCGCTGCCGATGGACTGCTGACTTTGGCCTGCGAGGCTGCGGCGATTTCCGACCCCGAGATGATAGCCGATCGGTGCCGCGACATGGGTCCGGGCGGCCGTTTGGGACGCGTGGCGGCGCGTTGGGTGGATACGACTTGACCGAAACCGACAATTCCGACCGAGACAACGGGAACGTAGGGGTTCCCGGGCTCGCGGACATCCATACTCACGTTATCCCGTGCGTAGATGATGGCGCGCCGGACCTGGAGAGCGCACTCCAGACGCTCCACCAGCTCGTCGACGGTGGCGTAACGACGGTTGCAGGCACACCGCACCTGAACGCATCGAACCCTTCGGGGAAGAGGCGTGTGCGTGCCGACCAGGAATGGCCGGGGCTCGTCCAGAGCGCCGCCGAGCGACTGCCGGGGCTACGGCTCCATCGCGGCTACGAAATTCAGCTCGATACGCCGGACCTGGACCTCGGCGATCCCGAGCTCCGATTGGCTGGGAGCCGGTTCGCGCTGGTCGAGTTCCTGGCGTTCACGGTACCGACACGCTCGGCCGAGGTGCTGGGTCGCATCGCCCAGAACGGGCATGTTCCGATCGTCGCTCATCCCGAGCGCTATTGGGGGTACGACCGAGATTTCGCGGTGATTCCGGAATGGCGTGCTGCGGGAGCCCTCCTGCAGGTGAACGCCGGCAGCTTGCTCGGCGAGTACGGTGACAGCATAAGGACGATTGCGCACCGCTTCCTGCGTGAGGGTTGGGTCGACGTCATCGCGTCGGACAACCACGCACGGCCTAACCGCTCACTCTCGATCCGAGCGGCCTGGGACTATCTGGTGAGTAGTGGATTGGAGACCGAGGCGGCGCTGCTGCTGTCGACCAATCCGTTGCGTATCTTGAAGGATCAGAAACCGTTCGAGGTGGGGCCGGCCGAGTTCCGCGGTGGATTGCTGACGCGGCTAGGCAGAATGCTGAAGCGTGATCGATGACGGGGAGTGAGCCTCGATGGCCGAACGCTTGATCGATCTGAAGGGAAAGAGGGCGGTCGTTACCGGCGGCTCGCGCGGGATAGGAGCTGCGACGGCTGTGATGCTCGCGCACGCAGGTGCCGACGTGGGGATCTCGTATCGGACCCGGGAAAAAGAAGCGCTCTCCGTGGCCGCGGACATCAAGCGTGCCGGCGTTCGTGCGTGGGCGGTAGCAGCGGATCTCGGCGACCGCGAAGGGGTTTCGGTGCTGTTCGAGGAGTGCGATAGCGAGTTTGGCTGGCTCGACATCTTCGTGGCGAACGCGGGGATCTGGCCCCCCGAGTATGTCCCACTGACCGAAATGACAGACGAGCAGTGGAATGAGATGATGAAGGCGAACCTGGATTCGGTCTTCTATACCGTCCGTGAGGCGGCGCGCCGTATGGCGGATGGCGGCAAGATCATCATCGTGAGCTCGACAGCCGGTCAGCGCGGCGAAGCGGGGCACAGCCACTACGCCGCCAGCAAAGGGGCCGTAATCTCTTTCGTGAAGTCACTGGCCGTCGAGTTGGCGTCAAGGGATGTCCAGGTGAACGCGGTGGCCCCCGGTTGGGTCGACACCGATATGGCGGCGCCGGCTCTGGAGAGCGAAGGCGCGCTTGAGAAGGTCATCGCGACGATTCCGCTGGGGCGGTTGGGAAGCGCCGACGACATCGCTGGCCCGATCCTCTTTCTCTGCTCAAAGCTGTCGCGACACGTGACCGGCGAGGTGCTGAACGTGAACGGCGGCAGCGTACTATGTGGGTGAAGTGAAGGTCCTACCACGGAAGCTGGAAGTTCCCGAGGCCGTAGTTGAAATCACCCGGCGGTTGGAGGGCGACGGGTACGAGACGTGGGCCGTGGGCGGCGCGGTGCGCGATGCGCTGCTCGGCGAGTACCGTTCCGATTGGGACATTGCAACGGCTGCACGGCCCGATACGGTGCGCGGACTGTTCCGGCCCTCTTATCCCATCGGACTGCAGTTCGGGACCGTCGGCGTGAGAGGTAGCGACGACTACGTCTACGAGGTCACGACGTTTCGCCGCGACATCGAGACCGACGGTCGCCACGCCGTGGTCGAGTACGCTGACGAACTCGATGACGACCTGGCCCGTCGCGATTTCACTATCAACGCCATCGCGTACCACGCCATCAATCATGAATTTCGAGATCCCTTTTCGGGCTGGAAAGATCTGAACGCGCGACTGTTGCGATGCGTGGGCGACCCGGCGACGAGGTTCGCTGAAGATTACTTGCGCGTGCTGCGCGGGCTGCGCTTCGCGGGGCGCTTCGAACTCGAAATAGAGGCGCGTACTTGGGAATCGTTGATCGCGGCCGTGCCGAGCCTGCCCAAGCTGTCGGGCGAACGAGTGCGCGAGGAACTGCTCAAGGTTTTGGCATCGCCTGTCCCATCGCCCAGCCTGGCCCTCTATCGGACGAGCGGTGCCGTTGGAGTGACCTTCCCAGGGCTGGACGCCGCTGAGGCGGTGGACTGGCATCGATTGCTGCGCGCAGTCGATGCTCTTCCGTCGCGCCGCGTGAGACTTCGACTCACGATGCTGTTCGCACCGATCGGCGACGAAATCGCGAGCATGATGACACGGCTTCGGTTCTCGAATGCCGAGATCCGCGACGTGGTCGCTCTTCGCTCAGCCATCGCGGTCCCGCTGCCGGTCGCCGGCGATGTCGTTTCGGCCCGCGACTGGCTCCGCAGGGTGGAGCCGACGCGAGCACGAGACACGCTGAGACTGCATGCGGCCGATGCGATGGGTCGCGAAGCTGACCGGTCCGAGCGGGCCGATTTGGCCGAGCGAGCTCGCCTGGTTCGGGGCGTGATCCGTCGCGGTGACCCTGTGACCATAGGCGACCTGGCCATCGATGGGAACGACCTCCAAGAACTGGGGCTGCAACCCGGCCCCGACTTCGCGCGGATACTCGAAACGTGTCTGGATATGGTCATCGAGGATCCGGACGTTAACCAACATGCGAAGTTGATCGAGACCGTTCGGGAGTGGCTCTAGTATGACTGAGGAACTCGATCTCTTTCCCGGCTCTCAGCGACGGCCCGTAACGGCGGGCCGAATTGCGGACGAGCACTCGCCGGCCGCACCGCTGGCCACCCGCAAGCGACCTCGTTCCCTCGACGAGTTCTTGGGCCAGGAACATCTGGTCGGCCCGGGTAGGATCCTTCGCGAGATGATCGATCGTGACGAGCTGCAGTCGCTGATCTTCTGGGGACCACCGGGCAGCGGCAAGACGACTCTCGCTCGGATCATCGCCGACCGCACCCATGCCAGCTTCGTCTCGTTCAGCGCCGTCACCGAAGGCGTCCCACGGGTTCGCAAGATCATCGCCGAGGCGGACGAACGACTTCGAACGACCGAGCGCCGGACGATCCTGTTCTGCGACGAGATCCATCGCTTCAACCGTGCACAGCAGGACGCGTTCCTCCCGCACGTCGAAGCGGGGACGGTCATCTTGATCGGAGCAACGACTGAGAACCCGAGCTTCGAAGTGAACAGCGCCTTGCTCAGTCGGTCGCGGGTACTGGTCCTCGACGCGTTGTCCGAGGCCGATGTCAGGACTATCTGCGAGCGCGCCGTTGAAGACCGGGATCGCGGACTTGGAGGGACGAGCATCGAGGTCGAAGAAGACGCGCTCGACCTATTGGCGCACGCCGCCGACGGTGACGCGAGAGGTGCGCTGTCGGCGTTGGAGATCGCCGCTTCGATTGTTGGAATCGGTGGGGTGATCACGCGAGCCGTCGCTGCGGAGGCACTGCCGCGCCGCTTCGCCCGTTACGACAAGTCCGGCGAAGAACATTACAACCTCATCTCCGCGCTTCACAAAGCCGTGCGAGGATCGGACGTGGATGCCGCGCTGTATTGGCTGGCACGCATGCTGGAGGGGGGCGAAGATCCGCTCTACATCGCCCGGCGTTTGGTGCGCATGGCGGCTGAAGACATCGGACTGGCCGACCCCCGCGCTCTTTCGGTCACGATCGCTGCCCGCGACGCTTTCCATTTTCTCGGTTCGCCGGAGGGCGATCTCGCGCTCGCCCAAGCGACGGTGTATCTGGCTACGGCTCCGAAATCTAACCGGATTTACCGCGCGTTCGGCCGTGCGCGGCGGCTGGCTCGCGAGACGCCGGCAGAGCCCACTCCTCTGCACATACGCAACGCGCCCACGCGCCTGATGAAGGATCTGGGCTACGGAGAGGGGTATCGCTACGACCACGACGAGGACGACGCCCATTCCGCACAAGAGTTCATGCCGGAGTCTTTGACCGGCCATAGCTTCTATGAGCCGAGCGGTCGGGGGTTCGAGGTCGAGATCGCCAAGCGCCTCGACTACTGGATGAAGAAACGGCGCGCGACGCGCGAGGGGCAGGAATGAACGACGCGCTCATCGAAGTCGAAGAACCGCGAGAGCGGGCCGTTCTGCTCAGCGCGCCCGATAAGGGCCTCAGCCGTGGAGAGGCCCGTGAGCACCTCGACGAGCTCGCTGCGCTGACCGACACCGCAGGTGCCGACGTGGTCGCGGAGGTTCAGCAAATGATCCAGACACCCCACCCTGCGTACTACATCGGCACCGGGAAGGTGGAGGACGTCGCGTCCACGGTGGCCGAGAATCGAGCCAGCCTCGTGATCTTTGACGAGGACCTGTCGCCCGTACAGGGCCAGAAGCTCGAGAGTGCCCTAGGGGTGCGTGTGATGGACCGAACAGAGTTGATCATCGATATCTTTGCGCTGAGAGCCCGGACGGCCGAGGCGCGGACGCAAGTCGAGCTGGCCCAGCTGCAATATCTCATGCCGCGACTGACGCGGATGTGGAACCACCTGTCGCGGATTCGTGGTGGGATCGGGTTGCGCGGTCCCGGCGAAACCCAGTTGGAGACCGACCGCCGGACTATTCGACGCAAGATCCGCGACTTGAAGGGACGCCTCGAGAAAGTCGCACGCCAGCGGGAGACCGAACGGAAGGGTCGCGTAGGCGAGTTCAGGGTCGCGCTTCTCGGCTACACGAACGCGGGTAAATCGTCGATACTCGCCGGGCTCTCGGACTCGGATCTATTCATCGAGGATCGTCTGTTCGCCACTTTGGACTCGGCGACACGCGTCGTCGACCTGGACGATGGGTTCCAGGCGTTGGTCACGGACACCGTCGGTTTCATCCGCAAGTTGCCTCACGATCTCATAGCTTCCTTCCGAGCTACCCTCGAGGAGGCCAACGAAGCCGATGTGCTTTGCCACGTCGTCGATGTGTCCAGTCCGCACTGGGAGGAACACTTCGACATCGTGGAAGGCGTCATCGCGGAGTTGCAGTTCAATCCCAGGACTCGGATGGTGATCTTCAACAAGGTGGATCGTCTGACCCACGATGAGCAGGCGGCCATCGAGGAGAGAGCCAACGCGCTCCTCGATGGCCACGTGTTCACGTCCACGGTCGAGCCCGCGGGATTGGAACCGCTTCGCCGGGCTCTCAAGAACGCTATGCGCGATCGTTTGCCCACGGTACAGCTGACCATTCCCGCGGCCGAGGGCGGATTACTGGCCGAGATGTACCGCGAGGGAGAGGTGCTGGCCCGGGAAGAGCAGGGGGCGGCCATTCGGATAACGGTGAGGCTTCCCGTCGAGGTTCTCGGTCGCCTCAAGACAAACAAGAAAGTCGAACTCTTCGAGGGGCCGCCGGCGGCTCGGACTTGAGAATGCCTAGCCCCTATTGGATCGTCGGACCCGGAAGGATCGGCCTCTCGCTGGGCTCGGTCATCGACAGCGCTGGTTTGGCCAGCGAGATACTCTTCGTCGGAAGGGATGCGGCTGCGCCGGACCATGCCGTGATCCAGTCCGACGTCGCGCGCTATGCGAACCGCGTGAGCGATCCGCCGTCGGCGGGGACGTGCGTGCTGTTGAGCGTTCCCGATGGCGTCATCGCCGATGTCGCGAGCGAGATCGCCGGGCTCGGCGCCCCGGCCCAGCAGTGTACGGCTCTGCACCTCTCCGGCGCTCAGTCGGCAAGCGTTCTCGCCGTGCTGGCCGATCGAGGCTACGCCACCGGTTCGCTGCATCCGCTGCAAACCGTCGCGGAACCCGACCAGGGGGCGGAGCGACTGCGGAACGCCTTCTTTGCGTTCGAAGGCGATGCGCGAGCACGCGATGCAGCGTCGAGTGTCGTGGACGCCGCCGGAGGTCAGATGCTGGAGGTTCACGCGAACGACAAAGCACGCTATCATGCAGCGTGCGTGTTCGCTTCGAATTATGTTGTCACTTGTGCGGCGGTGGCGACGCGGCTGCTGGCGGAGGCGGCGAACATCGGTGAAGAAGAGGCAACGCGAGCGCTGCAACCGTTGTGGCAAGGCGCGATCGCCAACCTGGATTCGTTGGGTCCGGCTCGTGCGCTCACTGGGCCCGTCGCACGCGGCGATCTGAGTACGGTGCAGGCTCATCTTGCAACGCTGGACGGACGGACGCGGCAGTTGTATTCAGAGCTTGCGCTTCAGGCGCTCGAGTTGAGTGTGAAGGCGGGCTTGGACGAGAGCGTGGCCGAACGAATCGAGAAAGAGATACGGCAATTGAGAACTGATGGTGGTGAGCGACGATGAGGTTATACATCAATCTCGATCACGTTGCGACCGTTCGGGAAGCGCGTAAGACCGACGAGCCTGACCCGGTACGAGCCGCCGTGCTCGCCGAACTGGGCGGCGCGGAGGCCATCACGGTTCATCTCAGGGAAGACCGCAGACACGTCAACGAACGCGATGTTCTGTTGCTATTGCAGACGGTGAGGACCGGGGTAAACCTCGAGTTGGCGGTGGCGGACGAGGTGTTGGATTTCGCTGTCGAGAATCGGCCAATGCAAGCGACGCTGGTGCCCGAGCGGCGTGAGGAAGTCACGACGGAGGGTGGGTTGGACATCAGCGACACGACGCGGCAGGGTCGGGTTGCCGATGCACTGAAACGGCTTGCCGAAGCCGGTATCCGTACTTCGTTGTTCATCGACCCTGTCGAGGATACGATTCGCGTGTCCAAGCAGCTCGGCGCCGATGCGATCGAGTTGCACACCGGCGAGTATGCCAATGCCGCTGTGGCCGATCGCGTGCGCGAGCTGGAGCGACTGGCCAACGCCGCGATGCTGAGCCGAGAGCTAGGTTTGGCTGTGCACGCCGGCCACGGCTTGACGTACGAAAACGTAATTCCGGTGGCGTCGATTCCGGAGATAGAGGAATTGAATATCGGACACTCGGTCGTTAGCCGGGCCGTGCTCGTCGGCATGGAACGAGCTGTCCGAGAGATGATTCAATTGGTGCAGGATGCACGAAGAAGGCTGGGGGGCTAGAAGAATGCCGCGGACTCTGCTGGAGTTCTTTGCCGACGAGGCGGGCGACTACCTGGATAAGCTGGATGCGGCGCTCGACGCCGAGTCGCCCGATCCCGACGAGTTGAGAAGGTTGGCCCGAGCGCTGCGGGGCAGCTCTCGAATGGCCGATCAAGACGCCATCGCCCGGGCCGCCGGCGCGGTGCAGGTCATGGCCGATGACCTCTTGGCCGGGCGGCGACATTGGGGGATTGACCTGAAGGACACGCTGGACGACGCGGTGGCCGAGATCCGGGACATGGTTTCCGGTGTCGACGATCCCTCCGTGGATTTGACGGAGCGGGCGGCAGACTTGTCCAAGCGGCTGGGCGAGTCGACGGCCGCTCCTCCACCGCCACCCAAGGATGACGATCGTTTTTCGCGCTATCTGGGAACGGAGTTGCGAGGACTCGCTTCCGAGATCGGCGATGCGCTCGGGGTATTAGAGCGCGACCCGCGCAACCGCGAGCCTCTGAAGAAACTTCTGCGGCGAATTCGACCGCTCCGAGGTGTTGAAGGTGTGGACGAGATCCCATCGGTCGGTCCCGCCGTGGCGGCGGTGGAAGAAGTCATCCTCAGAATCGCGGACACCAGCGCCACCGTCGGACCGGGCCACCTCGTTCTTTTCCGACGCGCACAGCAAGCCCTGGGCGACGTTGCAACCGAACTGATCAAAGGCGAAGAGCCGAGTCCCGGATTATATGGTGGATCGGAGATCGAAGATCTCAAGGAGCAGGTACTCGACATAGCCGGTCAACGCGACGTCATGTGGATCAGTGACCTGTTCTTCGACGGTCCCGGTCCTCACATCGAGGACTGTCCCATGGCCGAGCAGGGAGCGGGCTCGTTGGAAGCGTTTTTCGCTCTCGAGGCGACCGGGAGCCTCGACACGATCGAGCGATTGCGATCGGAGATGGCGATCGGTGGGCCCGATGCCAGGCGGGCGGGTGAGCGCCTCGCGTACTCGTTCCGACAGCTGCGAGAGCGTGCGGTCACGTTTGGCCATGGGGACTTCGGTCGAGTCGCGCGACGCTCGGGTGCGGCGATCAAAGCGGCCCTCGAGAGCCCCGTGTGGCAGCTCACTTCGCTAGCAGGCGAGCTCGGCCCCACGGTGGAGTCGTTGCGGACTTATCTCAGCGCGTCGGAGGAGCAGGATCGAGACCAGGCGCTCGAGAGCGCTGAGGATTCCCTGGCCGAGGCGACGACCGAGGCCGAGGCAGAGGACGTCGTGGATATCGGGACTCTCCTCTACTCTCCCGAGGACGCTCTGGCCCGAGCAAAGGACCTTTCCGCCGAGGTCGGAAACTTGCTCGGAGGCGACAAGTCGGACTTCGATCGCGCTCAGTTGCTTCTGGAAGAAGCACTTGGCCTGGTGAAGCAGGCCCTCGTCGGGACGGACGCTACTCGATGACCGGTCGTTGGCAGACGGCGGTTGGCATCGTCGTCAGCCTCCTCCTGCTCTACTGGGCCCTCCACGACATCTCGCCGAGCGAGCTTTGGCATCACATGCGCTCGGCCAATCTCTGGC
>JBDHGH010000009.1:0-45205 GCA_039589995.1 Gemmatimonadota bacterium
CGCATCGCGCGGGGGCCGTCTTTCATGGCCTTGATGGAGTCAACAACTTGCTCTTTCACATTCGCTCTATCTACGGACATCCTAGGCTCTCCCTGTGGCTCACTGTTTCTTGATGAGCTGATGCGTGAAAAAGATACCGCCGAAATGGAGGATCTTGCTGAACGGGATGCACATGATCAGCAGGAAGGCCAGCCCCATGTGAAGCACGAAGGTACCGTTCTGCAGAGCCGGTTCCGCTGTGACACTGCTGAAAGTGGCCAGGCCGGCGAAGTAATCCCGCGTCAGGGCCAAATCGAAATGCTCGGGCCCGAAGCGCATCATGTTACCAGTGATGATGATGGCCCCGATCAACAGCAATGCGAGATAGTCGGCGGGTCCGGTGATCTCTCGGACGCGCGGTAATGCCATTCTACGGGCCAACAACAGCACCGTAGCGATTAGTATCACCACGCCGGCCGCACCGCCCACGCCGGCGGACATGGCCTGGATAGACTCGTCGCTCATCCCCGACGCCATCAGCACGCTATCGACGTTCGTGAAGACGCGCAGATGCCCCAGGAAGATCAACAGCAGCACGACGTGAAAAGCCCAGGCAAAAGCCCAGAGCACTCGGTCGCCTCCGAAGAGGCTGCGGAAAAGCACGGCTTCCTTGACTACGTTCTTCTTGTTGGCCTTTTCGTTAGGTGGCGCCGGGAACAGCGTCATCGAGGGCGCCGCCAGGCGCTTCCAGGTGTAAAGGCGGTAGGCCATTGCCAGGATGAAGACTGCGATCGCTACGTATGGGAGTATGCCGCCTACCAACAACGTCACGAATTCCATATCGTGGTGTTCCTTTCTGAAGAATCTCCTGTCGATACAACGAGTTAGCGGCCGGCGCCGCCACGTACCGCAACGCTATCCCGCACATCCCGGTGGACGCGGAAGACCGGCAAGCCGGTATGCGCCTTTCACCATTCCGCACGGGAACAGGCGGCAGATGTCTTCCGACGTTAGACCAGTCACCTTGTGCACCTTCACAACGGGTGGACCGGATCCGTAGGTTGCGTAGTACTCCTGTACGAACTCGATCACCTTCCAGTGATCGTCGGTGAGAGGACCGATGTCGAACTCATAGGCGAGGGTCTCGGCCATGTCGCGATCCCAACGAGACATGGTCTTGAGGAACCCGTCGTCATCGCTGCTGGCTTCCAGACTCTTCTTGTCAACGAAACTCACTTTTTCCCCCGGTGTTAGGCAGTGTCTAACTTCTCCAGGATCTCTGCTTCTATCGAGGTTACAGGGAAACTTTCGATCACGCCCGCGATCTGATCCGAGCCAAACGGCTTCGCGATCACACGGGAAACGTGCTGCGCGCTCTGATCTATCCCCAACCGCTGAGTCTCACCGCGCCGCACGGCGACGATGATCTTCAAACCCGGCAGTCTGGGGTCATTCGCCAGACTTTCCAGCAAGCCGTTATCTCCCTTGGGAAAGGCATCTTGATCGACGACGGCGAAGCCGGGAAGGAAACTGTGAACAACGGCCGAGGCCTCGTAGCCGTTGTGAGCGAAGCGCAGGGCTATCCCTTCATACGAACCCTCGTTGAGGCGCCCGATGAGGTCGGCGTCAGCCGTTACCACCAGGACGTTGATGGGCAACCCGCGCATGCGCCGGAAGTAAATACAATCTTCGCAAGAACCCTGGCAGAAGCGGCCGGCGCCTCCGAGGTCGGGCCGAAGCATCGCCATCTGAAAGCACAGCGCCGCTCGAGTCCGGTAGACCGCACACGCCTCACATTCGTCCCTGACGCCGCCGCCGCGGCTGAAATACTCCCAACAGCGAAGCTGCTCGGGCGGGTGGCCTTCGTGATGAGGAAGATCGCGGGGTGAGGATTGGCCTTCGGTGAGTAAATGCGCGAGATTCTCGCGCCTAATGCGGTAGTGGCCGCCTGCTGTGCGGACCGCTTCAAGGGACCCTTTCTTGATCCACTTGAGGACCGTGTCCGGTGTCACCGAGCAGAGCCTGGCAGCCTGCCCGGTGGTGAGCCAGGTACCGTCTTTGCGCTTCATTGATCGGTCGAAGATATGGCTTTTATGGATACTTCGTTTCCCGACCGCCCTGAACACATAAAATACGTACTTGCTGGTGGGAAGTCAATCGGGCGGGCCAGCCGGATATCCCAGACTGCCGCTCCAATCGCGAGTCGCAGGAAAGTCAAGGAACACAGGCGTTGAACATGAGAATCGCTTGCAATCAAAAACGGTTCTTGACTTGGTGGGCTATCTGTGATAGAATTCACGCAAATGGTGATTTATGAGTAAATTTCCATTAAACCCATACATTACTCACTGCTAGATTATGGACTCTCTTCTCAGCACCGGCGATGTGGCGAAGCTGTTCGGGGTCACGCCTGATGCCGTATTGAAGTGGATCAAGAAGGGGAAGCTGCCGGCGACTCGAACCGCGGGGGGTCACTATCGGGTCACTCGGTCGGCCTGCACGGCCCTGGGTCTCGAGGAGACCAACGGCGACGGGGCGATCTCGGCGACCGCAGCGCAAAGGGAGCGGGAACGCCCACCCGAGCGCTGCTGGGAGTACTTCGGCAGGCAGGGCGCACCCTCCGACACCTGCATGAATTGCCTGGTTTATCAGGCCCGAGCCCAGTACTGCTACAAGCTGGCGGAGCTGGGAAGAGACATCGGTTGTGGGCACAACTTCTGCACTAGTAACTGCCAGGAATGCCCGTTCTATCGGGCCTGTCACGGGATGGCGACCGCGGTCTTGGCGGTTTCGCGGGACGAATCGCTGATACACAGGCTCGAAGGGCACACCGAGTCGAGTAGGGTCTCGCTTCGGGTGGCGAAATCTGGGTACGAGAGCGCCACGCTGATTGGGACGTTCCGTCCCGCTGTCGTTGTAATGGACAGCGACTTGCCCGAAGTGAGAGACGGGATGCTGGCGGAATCGATCGCGCGGGATGACCGGCTTCCCGGTGTGAGGGTCTTCGTCGCCTGTCGAGAGGGAGACCAGGAGGCGGTGGCGAGGCTCGGGATGCCGATGATCCCCGCTCCCTTCACCGCCGAGCAGGTGGAAGAGCTTGCTGAGAGGGTGACGGGTCCGGGCCGCAGGGCGTCGGGCGACGCGGCCTAAGATTGCGATGCCACCGAAGGAGGTGGCGGTAGGATTTTTCAATCGAAGTCGCCGATTTGGACTTCGAGATCGTTCCGATAGATGAGTACAGTCGCGTTCAAGGGTAAGACCTACCAACTGGATGCCTACGGGTTCCTCGACCCGCCAGAACAGTGGGATGAGGATTTCGCCGAAGGCATGGCGAAGCTGGTTGGCGTCACATCGGGACTCGGCGAACGGCACTGGCAGCTCATCGACTACCTCAGGCACAAGTTTCTCGACGAGAAAACCGTACCGGTTCTCGTCATGGCGTGTGCCGAGAACGACATGCGGCTCTCCGAGCTGCGCTCGCTGTTTCCCACCGGCTACCATCGAGGCGCCTGCAAGGTTTCCGGCATCAATTACAAGTTCATGTGGGAGACGAACTACTGGCTCACATACGAGACGGCGCCTCCTGCAAAGCCCCGTTACAAACTGGACGACCTGGGTTACCTCGAGGACTTCGAGGAATGGGATGAGGATTTCGTCGAGCTAGCCATGTCGCAGCGGGAACCGCCGGTTGCACCGACGGACAGACACCATCAGATCGTTCGCTACCTACGCGACTACTACGCCGCCAACCGCACGCTACCGACGGTCTACGAGACCTGCACCGCCAACGACTTGAGCTTGGAAGAACTGCGAGAGTTGTTCCCGGCCGGTTATCGGAGAGGCGCGTGCCGCGTGGCGGGTTTGCCGTTCTATGGTTGAGGCAGTTGGATAACCGGGAGAGGTCTTAGCCCCGGACCGAATGAGACGAGGGGAGGTCGATGTGACCAACGAAGTTGCAGAAGGAACTCAAATCAACCGAAGCGTTGTGCGTCTGATCAGAGACGATATCACCGATCTAGACGTCGACGCTTTTGTGTTCTACGCCCAATCCGACCTGGCACTGGGTACGGGTTTTGGGGGCGCGATTACGGTTCGCGGCGGTCCCTCGATCCAGAAAGAGCTGGACGAGCTGGCCCCGGTGGCGCTTGGCGAGGCCGTCGCTTCGGCGGCAGGAAACCTCAAAGCCGAGCATATCATTCACGCCGTCGGTCCGAAGTTTCAGGAGCAGGACACGGAAGGGAAGCTGCGGACGACGGTCCTCAACTCTCTCAAGCGTGCCGAGGAAGCACAGGTCGAGCGATTGGCCTTTCCGGCAATGGGCGCAGGATACTATGGGGTCCCCAACGACCTGTGCGCCCGGGTCATGCTCGAGGTGATCAGCGGTTACCTGAAGGGCGAGACCGGCATAAAGGAAGTCGTTATCAGTGTATTTGATACCGGCCAGATGGACGCTTTCAAGGCCCAAATCGAGAACGTGACATGAGCGAGTTTCTTCATTTTTCCGAGCACACTCTTCAGGAAGTCGCCCTGGGGTTCATGGGTCTGGTGTATACCACGCGTATCATCTGGTTCCTGAAGTTCAAGGCGGGTGGCGAGCGGCAGGCGGCCACCGGGGCGCGAAGCACGACCCCCAAGAAGGGTATCCTGTACTCCTGGGCCAACGTTGCCATGCCCTGGGCGATGGAAAGTACACGGCGGCAGTACCTGATCTATGCCCAGTTCGTGGTGTTCCACCTGGGCGTGACCGCGGCGATCGCCCTTTCCTTCGTCATACCCTACGGACCCGGGCTACTCGATAATCAGACCTTGGTGCTGGTTCTCCAGGTCATCATCGGTGGCGCGTTCCTGGTTGGTGTGATCAGGATCATCCGGCGTGTGAGCAATCCGTATATGCGGGCGATCAGCTCGCCTGACGACTATTTCTCGTTGGTGCTGCTGACGACCTGGTTCTTCTTCGCGCTGCTGGCGGTTCCGAACCAGACCAGCGGCGGCGAGTGGCACCTTCTGACCTATTTTATCCTGACGGCCTTCTTCCTAATCTACGTGCCGTTCAGCAAGATCTCCCATTACCTCTACTACCCCTTCACGCGCTACTACCTGGGCAAGACCTTGGGGCACCGGGGAGTGTACCCGGTACAACGTGCGAGCTAGGGGGGTACAGGCGATGGAAAGGGACAACCCGATGAGCAAAACCATGACCCGGTCTTATAAAGCCGAGAAAGTCATCGAACGTATGGGCCAGAAGTTGAGCCGGCAGGTGACCGGCTCGCTGCTGGCATGCGTGCATTGCGGAATGTGCACCGAGTCCTGCCACTACGTGCTGGCGAACCCCGGCGACCCGACCTATGCACCGGCATATAAGGGGGACCAGATTCGCAAGTTGTTCAAGCGCCACTACGATTGGACCGGCCACCGATGAGGATCTAGAGGAGTTAAAGGACACGGTTTTCGGCAAGTGCACCAATTGTCGGCGTTGTACGCTGAACTGCCCCATGGGTGTAGACCTGGCGACGTTCAACCGGATGGCACGGGGTCTACTGGTCTCCGTGGGTGTCATGCCGGAAGGTGTGGCTGTAGTCAGCAAGGACCAGTGGGAAATCGGCAACCAGATGGGTGTGCTGAAGGAAGACTACCTCGACACTTTGGAGTGGATGGAGGAGGAGCTGCAGGACGAGCTGGACGACCCGGAATGCACCATCCCCATCGACCAAACCGATTGCGACGTGGTGTACACCATCAACCCGCGCGAAGTGAAGTACGATCCGCGTAGCATTGCCGATGCCGCCAAGATCTTCCATACGGCCGGAGAGAAATGGACCATGGCCAGCGAGGGCTGGGACATGACCAACTTCGGATTGTTCTCGGGCGACGACGCGCTGGGCGGCTCGGTGGCGCAACGGCTGTACGAGAAGGTCGTGGAGTTGCGCGGGAAACAACTGGTCATCTCCGAGTGCGGCCACGGGTTCCGCTCGACGCGCTGCGAGGGACCCAACTGGGCCAAATACGATGTCCCATTCGACATGGAGAGCTCGGTCTTCACCATGCTCCGGTACATCAAAGAAGGCCGCATCAAAGTCGACAAGACCAAGAACTCCAGGCCCGTGACCTATCACGATTCCTGCAACATGGCCCGGAGTTGTGGTATGTACGAGGAGCCGCGGGAGCTTTTGCAGCTGGTGTGTAGCGACTTCCGCGAGATGTACCCGAATCGCGCAGAGAACTACTGTTGCACGGGCGGTGGCGGTGCCATGTCGATGTCGGAATACACGCCGCGGCGGCTGAAGTCGGGAGTCGTAAAGGCCAATCAGCTCGAGGAAACCGGCGCGGAGATCGTCGTCACCTCGTGCCACAACTGTGTCGACGGCCTCACCGATGTGATTCGCCACTACGAGCTGGGCATGGAGGTGACGCAGCTGGTCAACCTGGTGGCGAACGCTCTGGTGATCGAGCCGAAGGTAGCGATTCCGGTCGAGGAGGAAGTTGTCGAAGTGCTGGCCCTCGCCGGCAGAACGCTGCTTGTTGCGGATGATGAACCCGATCAAGTCGAGTTCCTGGCGACGGTCTTCGAGGACAACGGTGCCAAGGTACTGCGCGCCGAGAACGCCGATGAGGCACTCGAACTGGCCCGGGCCGAGAGGCCGGATCTGTTGACACTCGACCTGGCCATGCCGGGCCGGGACGTGGGCGAAGTGTACGAGTTGTTGCGCGACGATCCGGATCTCGAGGGCCTGAAGGTTTGCGTGATCACGGGCAGACCCGAACTTCGCAAACTGATCTACGATCGACACGTGAGAAAGCCAGAGGGCTACCTGGACAAGCCGGTGAGCGAGGACTCTCTCGTGCTGGCGGTGCGCAAGATCCTGGAATTGGCCCACGAGGAGGCGGCGGCGCCGACTGAAGCTTAGATTGTGATCTGTAAGAGGTGGGGCAGGGACGGGGGTAACAACCTGCTCGGACGGGGCGATGAATAACGACTATCACGTCTATTTCGACGCGCTGCCGTGCTACCTCACGGTTCAGGATCGCGACTTTCGGATCATCGAAGCCAACGAGCGGTTCCGCTGGGACTTCGGCGATATCGAAGGCCGGTTCTGCTATCAGGTCTACAAGGGTCGCTCCGAGAGGTGTGAGGTTTGTCCGGTCGCCAACGCTTTTCACGACGGCCAGAGGCACCGGAGCGAAGAACAGGTCACGAGCCTGGATGGCAGGCAGATTTCGGTGCTGGTCGAAGCCACGCCCATCCGAGACGACGACGGCAAAATAGTGGCCGTCATGGAGATGTCGACCGACATCACCGAGATCAAGAACCTGGAACGCCAACTGCGCCGGAGCCAACGGCGCTACCACCTGCTGTTCGACGAAGTCCCCTGCTACATCTCGATCCAAGATCGCGAACTAAACATCGTGGAGGCCAACAGAGCCTTCCACGAGGACTTTGGCGCGTGCCTCGGCCGCAAGTGCTACGAGGTCTACAAGCATCGATCGGAGCCCTGTGTCCCGTGCCCGGTCCAGGAGACCTTCGAGGACTGCAAGCCGCACACCCGTGAAGAAGTGGTCACGTCACTGGACGGCCGCCACCAGAACGTGCTGGTCACCGCCGCTCCGATCTGTGATGGTCAGGGAAATATCACGGGTGTGATGGAGATGAGCGCGAACATCACCGAGGTACGGGAGCTGGAGGACCGGCTAACGTCGCTGGGTTTGCTCATCGGGTCTGTCTCGCATGGGCTGAAGGGTCTGCTGAACGGGCTGGCCGGCGGTATGTATCTGGTTGACTCGGGCTTCAATAAGGAGGATACGGGGCGCGTAGAGAAGGGTTGGGCAACAGTACAGCGCAACGTATCGCGGATCCACAGCATGGTATCGGATATTCTCTACTATGCAAAGGACCGAGTGCCCGCTTGGGAAGCCCTGTCGGCACTCGAAGTTGCCGAGGACGTCTGCCGTCTCATGGAAACGCGTGCTGATGAACAGGGCGTGCAATTGAGTTGTTCGTTCGACTCCTCCGCCGGCGAGTTCGAGGGGGACGCTCAGGCGGTCCGTTCGTTGCTTGTGAACCTGATCGAAAACTCACTGGATGCTTGCCGGCACGACGGGAAAAAAGACAAACATACCGTGACCGTCCGGCTGCAGGGTCTCTCTGATTTCGTGCAGTACGAGATCGAAGACAATGGAATCGGAATGGACCAGGAAACGAAGGAGAAGGCGTTCACGATGTTCTTCTCCTCGAAGGGTATGGAGGGTACCGGATTGGGACTCTTCATCGCCGATCGCATCACTCGCTCCCATGGGGGCACCATTGACTTGGAATCGCATCCCGGCGCCGGGACGCGATTCATCGTGCAACTTCCCCGCACAAAGCCTTCGGCAGAAGAACCGGAGGATCCCCACCCGCCCGAAATGGATGCGGCACATGACTGACGATGTTAAGACCGTTCTGGTGGTGGATGACGACCCCGATGCCCGGGAGTATCTCACCACCGTGTTGGAGGACAACGGTTTCACGGCCACAACGGCCAACGATGGCGTCGAGGCCATCGCAGCGCTCGAGCAGCAGGCGCCCGATCTCGTCTCGCTGGATATCTCTATGCCCGAAAAGTCGGGCGTGGCGGTGTATCGGAAGCTGAAAGAGGACGAACGATTCAAGGACGTCCCCGTCATCATCATCACGGGTATCTCGGAGGAATTCGAGAAGTTCATATCCAGCCGGCGCCAGGTCCCTCCACCCGAGGGTTACATTGCGAAGCCGGTCGATGCCGAGCAGTTCGTGCGCAAGGTCAAGGAATTGACGAGCTGAATCGCGTTTGCCGACTCTCGATTACGGCAAGCGGTATATGTTGTTCAGTACCATGTACTTAGCGTGCAATCTCCCGGGAGGGATTAACTTAGTTAATAAAGGAAGCCTTTAACGAGAAGTATAGAATTCCTACACTATTGAATATAGATTAAGGCAGCCCTAGCCGGTCGTATCGTAACGGATAAAAGTACATGGCACCGGAAGGGCTTTTTTGTGCCCGGCTCGACATCGCACCACGAGATCGAAGACCCTCTGATCTCCATCGGGGTCTTGGCACAGCAAGTAGGACTCTCTGTTTCCGCCGTGCGGAAATACGAGAATGAAGGGCTCATTATTGCCCACCGTACATCCTCGGGCCACCGCCTCTTCTCTCACGAGGATATCAGCCGAGTCCGGAACGTTCACCATCTGATCCAGGACTTGGGCCTAAACATCAAAGGGATTCGCCGGATGCAGGCGCTGCTGCCGTGTTGGGAGTTGCTTCCCTGCACACGGGAGATGCGCAAGGCCTGTCCCGCCTATGAGGACAGCACGCGACCGTGCTGGGCGATCAAGGGTCTGGACTGCGCACCACAGGGTAACGAGTGCCGGCAGTGCGCGGTGTATTGATTCGGCTCGCTGTGCACACAAGACATCAAACGGCTGTTGTACGACCAAAACGATGTCGAAGACGCGGGCGCGGCCATCCGGGAACTTATGCAAAGGAAGAAGTATCACTCGACCGAAGAGGAGCGTTGAATGTTCAGCTCCGCAGTATTGATAGTCGTATCGTGGTTATTGTTGACGGTTTTCGTCGTGGCGTTTGTAGTGAGGACGATCAGGATAGCGAAGCTCCCTATGCATCTTCGCTGGGAGCTGGCACCCGTACCCCATGAGAAGGGCAAAAGTCACTATGGCGGCTCATACCTAGAGGAGTTCGAGTGGTGGACAAAGCCGCGCGAAAAAGATCTGACTAACGAAGCATCCTACATGCTGCAGGAGATTCTTCTGCTCAAGAGCGTGTGGGAGCACAACCGTCGATTGTGGTGGTTCTCTTTTCCGTTCCATATCGGCATGTACGTGTTGATCGCGGCCGGGGCGTTGCTGGTGCTGGCCGGTGGACTCGAACTGGCCGGTGTTGAGGCGGCGGCCGAGTGGCGGGGTGGCATATCGGTGCTCGCCGGGACGGGTTTCGCGCTGGGCGGCGTTGGTGCCCTCGGCCTGCTCGTCAGCCGCTTTGCCGATCCACGGTTTCGAGGTTACACGACCCCGGCGGCACTGTTCAATCTCGTCCTTCTGTTGGCCATCTTTGTGACCGGCGGGTATGCGCTCGTGTCCTCGCAGAATCTCGCCAGCGGCGTGTGGGGGTTCGGCACAGCTTTGGCGACGGGCGAACTGTCTGTGGAGCTGTCAGGAATCCTGCAAGCGCACGTCTTATTGGGTTTGTGTTTTTTGGCCTACCTACCGTTCAGCCGGATGATGCACTTCGTGGCGAAGTACTTCACGTACCACCAGGTCCGCTGGGACGATGAACCGCTGACCGTCGGCGGACGGTTGGAGCGTGAGACCAACCGCATGTTGGAACAGCCCGTGACGTGGGGAGCAGACCACGTGAATGCTAACGGAAGTAAGAATTGGGTGGATGTTGCGACTGAGGAGATGAAGACGTGAGCACCAGAGTGCGCGTAAAAGATATAGGCAAGCGGGGCGAGGAGGTACTGTGTCCCATCGGCCCCGAGGACCTGGCACCCTTACCACCTCCTTACGACAACCCGGAGGGCGACCCGGCCTGGAAGGAACTGAGCGAGGCAGCCAAGGACAGCGTGGTCTGCAACCTGGACGGTGTCGTCGCGCTCAGCCTCCCGAAGCCGAAAGACGATGCCGAGGAGAAGGAATATGTCGAGAAGTTTCGGGAAGGCCTGAAGAAACTGCTCGAGAAGAACAACAACTGGACGTTCTTGCAGCCGCTGATGCTGTCTCTGGACTACTGCGTGAATTGCCAGAGCTGCAACGACGCGTGTCCCGTCTTCACAGCGAGCGGCGGGAAGGAGATCTATCGGCCGACTTTCCGAGCGGAGGTCTTGCGCCGTTTGGTCGCCAAATACGTCAAGCCGGGCGGCAAGGCGTTCGCCAGGTTCACCCATGGGGATATCGATCTCAACTGGACGACGATCTCGCGCCTGTACGAGCTCAGCTACCGCTGCACGCTATGCCGGCGTTGTGCCCAGGCTTGCCCTATAGGGCTCGACAACGGGTTGATCAGTCGTGAATTGCGCAAGCTGTTCAGCCAGGAGTTGGGTTGGGCTCCAAAGGAACTGCACGAGAAGGGCACGGTTCTGCAGCTCGAAGTGGGCTCCTCCACCGGCATGAACCCGGTGGTGGTGAAGGACAACGTGGAGTTCATCGACGAGGACATGGCAGACGAAACGGGTATCGAGGTGACGACCCCTTGGGACAAGGAAGGCGCGGACGTCCTACTGATCCACAACGCGGGTGAGATACTGGCCTGGCCCGAGAACCCTGGCGCCTTTGCCATCATCCTCGATGCGGCGGGCATCGATTGGACGCTATCCTCCGATGAAGTGGCCTATGACGGTGTCAATTACGGACTGTTCTACGATGATGTCCAGCTGTCGCGGGTCACGGTAAAACATGCCGAAGCGGCCAAGAAGCTCAAGGTGAACAAGATCGTCGCGGGCGAGTGCGGACATCAGCACAAGGCTATGATGACCGTCTCAGACCGTGTGCTGACCGGTGACCTGGCGGTCAAGCGCGAGAGCTGCCTGACGCTGCTGGAAGAGATCGTGTTCAGCGGCAAGATCGAGTTCGACCCGTCTAAGAACGATTTTCCTGTGACGCTTCATGATCCATGTAACATCGTCCGCAACCTGGGGATCGTAGAGCCCCAGCGGCGTATCCTGCGGTACTTGTGCCCGCAGTTTCGTGAGATGACGCCGCATGGCGTTGACAACTACTGCTGTGGAGGCGGAAGCGGATTCGCGGTGATGTCGCCGAATAACTTTCCCGACTGGCGCCTAAGCGTCGGCGGGCGGGTGAAGCTCGAGCAGATCCTCGACGCATTCGCCGATCAACCGGGTCCGGAAGTTCCGAAGTACCTGTGCGCGCCGTGCTCGAACTGCAAGGGGCAACTCCGGGACCTGCTGCAGTACTATGATGTCTTGGAGAAAAGCAACATCACCTACGGCGGCCTCGTCGAACTCATCGTGAACGCGATGGTGGACGTCAAAGAGCCGTTCATCAAGTGGGAGATGCATTAGGCGCACGTGCCTCTTAAGACTACGCTACGTGGTCTGCTCGAGGATGGACTCTTCGAGCGGATCGCCGACCTTGCGGCGGAGAGGCGGCGCGTCCTGCCAAGCCTCGTTTCGCTCACGTTCGACACAGACCCGCTGATTTGTTGGCACGCCATCGAGGCGCTGGGCGTGGCGGCCCAGCGCGTCGCCCGGGATGATCCCGATTTCGTCCGGGAGCAATTGCGGCGACTCTACTGGCTGATCAGTGAGGAGTCGGGTGGCATCTGTTGGCACGCCCCGGAGGCCATGGCGGAGATCGTATTCCACGAACCCGAGCTCTTCGTCGACTACCTGTCCATCGCGGTACACCTTCTCGTGAGCATCGAGGAAGAGGATTTGGCGCACTTCAGGGCCGGCGCGTTGTGGGCGATCGGCAGACTCGGCCCTCTTGCGGGAGACCATGTCGATCGCGTTCAAGGGGCGGTGATCGCGGCGCTGGACGATCCTGACCCGCAGGTCCGGGGCACGGCCGCCTGGTGTCTAGGTCGTGTGGGTAAGGCGGCTAGCTTGGCCGATCGCTCGGACCTGCTGTCCGACGACGCTTCCGTAGCTCTCTACGTCGACGGTACGCTCGAGCGTAGGAACGTCTCCGAAGTGGTTCGGCGCGCACTGTCCGGGTGACTCGCTTTAGGGCGGAGGCGACGCTAGTCTCGTGAAAGGCCGCCGCGCACGATCGCATCGATCAATCCGCCCGTAGAGTGAGGGGAAGCCTCCACTGCCGCCTCGTACCCTAGCTCGCGCAGCGTTTTGGAGGTCATCGGACCGATGCTGGCGAGCCGAGACTGTCGCAGGGCATCCCCGTAGAGTCGAACCACCGAACGGGCGATAGCGGAACTCGTTACCGTCACCCAATCGATCTCTCCGGAGGACAAAGCCGCGACCATGCTCGGGTCGGCTTCCTCCACATCGAAGCTTCCGTATACGACGACTTGGTCGACGTGGGCCCCCGCTCGCGCGAGCTCGTCGGGCAGGACCTGTCGCCCGCGGTTCGTCCGCGCCAGCAGGAATCGGCGGCCGCTGGCTTCGGCCACGAGAGCTTCAACCAGCGACTCGGCAACGAACTGGTCGGGGACCCGGTCGGCCCTCAGACTGTAGCGGGCCAGGCGTTCCGCCGTGCCCGAGCCAATAGCCGCCAGTTTGGCCTTTCCAACCGCGCGAACATCGCCTCCGAGGGCATGCAACCTCCGAAACAGGTAGTCCACCCCGTTGGCGCTGGAGAACACCAGCCAATCGTATTGATCGAGACGCTCGAGAGCGGCGTCTACCGGCGCCCAGTCTGGCGGGTCGGTGACGCGAATCACAGGCCGCGTTATCACTTCCGCCCCCAACGTGTATAGACCATCGCGAAGTGGCTCGGCGGTACCCGGCGAACCCGTCACGAGAACGCGACAGCTGATCAGCGGGCGGTTCTCGAACCACGAAACCTGCGGGGCGCGATCGACGACCGAGCCAACCACGAATACGGCTGGTGGCACAACCTGCTTCTCTTCAACGACTCTCACGACTGTGTCCAGAGTGCAGCGGATCGTCTGCTGCTGCGCCCGCGAGCACCAGCGGACGATGGCCACCGGGGTGTCCGGCGGCTTGCCCTCCTCTACCAGTGCGGTGCTCCACTCGGCGGCGCGGCGCACACCCATATAGTAGATGAGCGTGCCTGGAAACTGGGCCAAGCCGGCGCGCAGGTGGGATTCGCTTTTTGCGTCGCGTTCCCGCCCGGTGATGATGGCAACGGCCGAGGCCTCCTCGTGATGCGTGATGGGGATCTCACAATAGGCTGCGACGGCGAGGCCGGCCGTGATCCCTGGGACGATCTCGTAGGGAATGCCGGCCTCGCGCAGAGCCTCCTCCTCGTCAGCACCTCGGCCGAATACCGATGGATCTCCGCCCTTCAATCGGACGACGGTTCGACCCTTTCGGGCTTCTTCGAGCATCCGGGCGGTGATCTCGTCGGGGGAGAGGGCACGACCGAGTTTGTGATGGCCCAGACCCACCAGTTCCGCTGCGAGGTTGGCGTGCTCGAGCACGGCAGGATTGACGAGGTAGTCATACAACACCACGTCGGCCTGCTTCAGGCACTCTATACCGCGGTACGTAATCAGCCCGGGATGGCCCGGGCCGGCGCCGACAAGGTAAACAGTACCCGGTGCAGGCGTCATGCGTCCGACTCGGGCTCATCTAAGGCAATCTTGGCGAGCATTTCTCGGAAGAAACGGTGCTGTCCCACCGCCGGCAAGAGGTCAATCTGTGCTGACGGATGCATCGCACGCACCGCGTCGACGGCGGGGCGGATGTCGCGGTTGACGTGCCCCTCGTCGGCAAGGAACAACGGCAGCACTCGAATCTGTCCGACTCCTGCCCTTACCGCCTCGGATACCACATCATCGAGTGTGGGAGGCGTGCAATCCATGTAAGCGAGTTGCAGCCCTTTCGGCCCAAAGTCAGCCTGAAGCGATTTCGCTACACTCTCGACAGAGGCCCGCCACGTCGGATCGTGGCTTCCGTGCGCAACGATGATCAGCATGGCAATCCGCAGCCTAGTGCGTGAAGTGGTACGCGATCTGGGACAACCCCAAGGAGATATGTTCGTTCCGTACCAGAACGTCCTCAGGGACTGTAACCCGAGTGGGGGTGAAGTTCCAGATTGCTTTTATCCCTGCGGAGACCAGGCGATCCGTCAATTGCTGGGATACGGCTGCGGGTGTGGTGAGGATGGCAAGACGGATGTGGTGTTTGCGAATAAAGGGCTTTAGGCTCCTCATAGACTTGACGGTAGTTCCTGCAACGTTGCTGCCGACCTTCTTCGGATCGTTATCGAAAACCGCTACGATGTCCAGGCCGTAGACATCGAAGCCGTCGTAGGCCATAAGGGCCGCGCCCAGATGACCGGCGCCGATCAACACTCCCTCGTACGTCTGATCGAAGCCCAGCACGTAGCGTATGCCACGGCACACTTCGCAGACTTCGAACCCGACCCGGCCCATACCCAGGATTCCGATTGCGCCAAAATCCTTGCGTACTTGTGTGGCGTCGATATCCAGCGCTTCGGCGATTTGGGCGCTTGTAACGGTCTTCATCGGTTTTCTCTTTGGCTCGGACAGCCAACGGTAATACCGCATCAACCGTTCAAGTACTACCCTCCTGAGTCGCTGTGGGACCATCCTCGCCAAAACTGCCCCCGAATGAAATTGTGGCCCAGGGCACTAATGAGAATATTATCACGTTTAGGCCTTACGTCATTTTAAGACCTGAGCCCGCGTAGTCAAGGCCTTCTGAGATTTATTTCACGTTTGAAAATAGGGGGGTGGGTCGGTATACGCCGAGTTAGGTGGCGTGGCTCTGGCGAAGTGGATACTCGGGGTCAACCGTGTTTGATGAATGTCCCTTGCTGGAGTTCGGAGTAGGCCTGTCGAAGCTGTTCCTGAGTGTTCATGACGATGGGTCCGTACCAGGCGACGGGCTCCTCGATCGGCTTGCCCGAGACCAACAGGAAGCGGATGCCTTTTTCTCCGGCATGCACGGTGACTTGATCGCCGCTGTCGAACAGCACGAGCGAGCGGTTCTCTGCGTCCCTCGCTGGCCGCGCCTCGCCGGAGCCGACTGTCTCCGTTTGGACGTCCCGAGGTTGGGAGGCGTCGCGGAAGCTACCGTCCCCTTCGAAAACGTAAGCGAACGCGTGGCGGTGGGTCTCGACGGGCAAAGTCTTGCGCTGACCTGGCGGAACCCAAACGTCCAGGTAGCGGGGGTCCGCCGCGATGCCGTCCACCGGACCAGTCTTTCCCCAGAAGTCCCCGCAGACGATTCGGACTATGGTGCCGTCATCGTCGGTCACCTCGGGGATGTCGCGGGAAGAGACGTCCTGATAACGGGGAGCCGTCATCTTGAGTGAGGAGGGCAAGTTCGCCCAGAGCTGGAATCCGTGCATCTTACCCTGCGGGTCGCCCTGAGGCATCTCCTGGTGCAGGATCCCGCTACCCGCCGTCATCCACTGGACATCTCCGGCTCCTAGGGATCCGCTGTTACCGAGGCTATCGCCGTGGTCGACGGTGCCGGCGAGCACATACGTGATCGTTTCGATGCCGCGATGCGGGTGCCACGGGAAGCCGGCGAGATAGTCGCTGGGGTTCTCGTTGCGGAAATCGTCGAACAGAAGAAAGGGATCGAAGTCCTCTGTCTTCCCGAAGCCGAACGCGCGATGCAGTTTAACGCCGGCGCCCTCTAGCGTGGGCTTGGCCTCGATGACTTCCTTGATCGGCCTTATCGACATGGCTCTCCTCCGATACACGTGCAGTGGAACCCCTGAACGCGTGGGTCGGCTTCCGGGTTCCCAGTAGACTCAGGTTGCACGCTCGAGCTAACGCCCGCAGCTTAGCGTTATAGCAAATTGTGCAGAGTGGTTACGATTGGCCACCCACAAGATGTGGATGGGGGATGAGTGATCCCGCTGGGAGTAGGGCTTCAACAGGACTAGAATCGCGGTATGGGACTCAAAGGACGGACTCGGGTGCAATCGAGCGACCCGACGAGGATCATCGATGCCGACATAGAAACCGTGGGGGGCTACGGACTCTGCGGCTATCGCGATCCGAAGCATCCTGGCTACAGTCAGAAGCTCGAATGGCTGAGCCGGCGGTTCGAGGAGGGGATGAAGATCAAGGTCCTGCATTCTGATCAGGACGGGACCGTAGGCTCGATCGAGTACATCCCCGGTGAGTACGCGTGGCGTGGTGTTCATGCGCCAGGGTACATTTTCATCCACTGCCTTTTCATTCTGAAGAAAGCTTACAAGGGGCAAGGGTACGGCTCGCGACTGGTCGAGGCGTGCGAGGAAGATGCACGGCAACAGAGTAAGCATGGGGTGGCTGTTGTGACGAGCAAGAGCACCTGGATGGCTAAGAAGGAGTTGTTCTTGAAGCGTGGTTTCGAAATCGTCCAGGAGGCGCCCCCACACTACGAACTGCTCGTCAAGCGATTCGACGATGATGCCCAACTCCCAACCTTCTCTGGGAATTGGAGGGAGAAACTCGGCAGACACGCGGAAGGCTTGACCATTATCCACTCGGACCAATGCCCGTACGTGATCAAGACGATGAACGAGATTCCCGCGATGGCGAGGGAGGAATTCGGGATCGAACCCAATATCGTGAGCCTTCCGAATTGCCAGTTGGCCCAGGAGTCCCCGAATCCCTATGGGGTCTTCAGCATCATATGGAATGGCGAGCTGGTGGCTGACCACCCGATCAGCGCGACACGCTTCAAGAACATCATGAACAAGGCCCTGGCCCTGTGACCGCTAAACGGGAACTCCTCATGCGCCGAATCGCATTGGTATTTGTGCTGAGCCTGCTTGTCTCCTGCACCGGGGAGATACCGACGGCCAGCCTGGTGATCGAAGGCGTCAACGTGATCGACGTGAGCGACGGGACCGTAACCGAGGGCGCCACGCTCGTGCTGGACGGCGATCGGATCCGCGCCGTTGGGAGGACGGGCTCGTTCATCGTCCCCGAGGGGACCCCGGTCGTCGACGGAACGGGCAAGTATGCCATCCCCGGCCTGTGGGACATGCACGTCCACGCCCTCTGGCCGTTCTGGTACGACTCGTTCTTGAAGCTGTTCGTCGCCCACGGCGTGACGGGTTTTCGGGACACCTGGGGTTCGCTGGAGTTGGCGCAACAGTTAAGACAGCACCAGGCATCCGGCCAGGGGCACGTGCCCCGCTTCGTCGTGGCCGGAAACCTCGTGGACGGCGCCGATCCAATTTGGCCGGCGTCGGTGGTCGCGGCCACGCCGGAGCAGGGCCGGAGTGTAGTCGACTCGCTGGTCGCCGCCGGTGTCGAGTTCATTAAGGTGTACAGTCTGCTCGCGCCCGAGACTTTTCACGCCATCGCCAAACAGGCGAAGCGGTCCGGAATCCCCTTTGCGGGCCACGTTCCGTCCGCTGTTCGTGCGGCGGCTGCTGCCGAGGCGGGACAGGCGTCGATCGAGCATCTCACCGGTGTGACGGAGGGGTGCTCGGGCGCTGAGGAGCAGATCATCTCCGGCTATGCGGCCTGGCGAGCCGCCAGAGCGGCAGGCGACTCTTCGGTTTCGCGCTTGGAGAGACGGAGAGGAGAGAGGCGAGCGATCCTCTCGACGCAGGAGGAAGAGCTTTGTGATGAGCTTATGGGGGTGTTCGTCACCCACCAGACTCGGCAAGTCCCGACGCTCGTCACGCTTCGTGGCTACACGTTCATGAAAGACACCGAGTTCACGAACGACCCGCGCCTCAAGTATCTTCCTCCATCGGTCACCGACTTCTGGGATCCGGAACAGAACGACTTTGTTACGGAGCGGACCGAGGACGATTGGCGCATGGACCGCGAGATGCTCGCTCTCTACAAGAAGCTGACGGGACGGGCGAAGCGGGCCGGTGTGCCGGTTCTTGCCGGCTCCGACACGCCCAATCCCTATGCGTTCCCGGGCTCGGGCTTACACGATGAGCTCGAGTTACTCGTCGAGGCCGGACTTACCCACTTGGAGGCTCTGCAAGCGGCGACACTGGATGCGGCCCGCTTTCTAGAGACGACGGATTCTCTGGGCACACTCGAGGCCGACATGCTGGCCGACATCGTCTTGCTGAATGGCAATCCTCTGGAGGACATCCGCAACGTTCGGAAGATCCACGCAGTGGTGATGAGTGGAAAGCTGCTCACGCGCGATGATCTCGATGCCCTGCTGAGGGAGGTCGAAGCGGCTGCGGCTGACCCGGAATGATCGGAGGGTGACATGGACAAGAGTGCGAGGGGTCGTCTGCTGTTCATCGCTGCGGGCGTGATCTGTTTGGTCAGCGCCGCAGTGATAGTCTGGAGAAGGGCTTTGGAAGGCCTGACGGCGGGGGACCTGCTTACTCCACTCGCCTTCGCCTTAATGGGAGTCTTCTGGTTGCTGTACGGTCTGAAGGCGACGGGAGCCAAGGACGCGTGAGCTGAGGCGCGATGCCAAACGTAGAACGAGGCGGGACCCAGATATCGTTCGACGACGGCGGAAACGGGCCGCCCGTCGTCCTCACGCACAGTTTCCTGTGCAGCCGTGAGATGTGGAGGGCGCAGGTTCCTCGATTGGCTGAGGCCCATCGGGTCATCAATGTCGACCTTCGGGGGCACGGGAGATCCAGCGCTTCAACAACCGCGTTCGAGTTGTACGATCTTGTTGATGATGTGGTAGCGGTTCTCGACTCACTGGACATAGACCGGGCAGTATGGGCCGGGCTGTCGGTCGGTGGAATGCTCTCGTTGCGCGCGGCGTTGATCGTACCGGAACGCGTCGCCGGCCTTGTGGTGATCGATGCCCATGCCGGTGCGGAGACGCGGTCTCGGCGACTCAAATACCGGGCCATGGCCGTGGTGGCTCGCCGTTTCGGATTGGGGCCGGTCATGCCAGCGGTCTCGCGCATGATGTTTGGAGTGTCCACACGGCGACACGACCCGGATCTGGTCAAGGAGTGGGAGGGGAGGTTCCGGGCCGCCGACGTGCCGTCTATGTTGGAGTACGCCGGAAGTCTCTTGCGTCGCGACTCCATCCTGAGTCGGTTGGGAGGAATCTCGGTTCCGACGCTCGTGATGGTGGGTGTCGAGGACACCTCTCTTCCGCCGAAGTATTCGGACGAGATCGCCGCGGGTATTCCAGGGGCGGAACTAGTCTTGGTACCCGGTGCCGGACACCTTTCGGCGCTGGAGCGGCCGAATCTCGTTACCGATGAGATGTTGAGGTTTCTGGGCTCGGTGCATCGGTAGATCCTGACCTGCTCATACGAAAAGACAGGGGCGAATGCCAATGACAGAATCGGCCAAGGGTCTCGAATGTCCGGGGTGCGGTTCGGTTCTCGAAGCGCAACGCTACGACAGACTCGAGATCGACCAGTGCCCCGAGTGCGGCGACCTGTGGTTCGACCCACGCGAGTTGGCCGACTACCTAGCCCATCGCGGTGCTGCCTCGACGGGTGTTGATTTTGCCGGGAAATGCAGAGACGCGGAGGCCGCTGCGGTGAAGTCGAACTGTCCGCGCTGCAAAGCCCCACGACTCCACGCCTGCAACTGGGGGAAACTACGCTTCAACCGCTGTGAGGGGTGCTATGGCGCTCATGTCACTCGGGCACAACTGGAGGGGTTTCTTGCACACGTGGGTGAGTCAGGGGGCATTGGAGGTGGAGAGAGGGTGACAGCCGCCGTGGGCTCGATCGCCGGGATCGTCGCTCGGTTCTTTATACACGGCAAATCTTCAGGCTAGGCGGGGCCAGCGCCGACAAGGAGCTGGAGCGTCTATATATAGAGGCGTACAACGACTCGACCCGTTTCGATGCGTTGTTGGCAGTCGATTTCACGCGGTACTCGAGATCCACAGGAGAGGAAAACTGATGAGCAAGCTGGCCAACGCCACGTTCAAAGTGAGTTCTTGGGACGAGGAGCCATTCGATGAGACCGAGGGAGGACCCAAGCTCACCCGGGCGAGGGTCGCCAAGGTGTTCTCGGGCGACATCGAGGGACAGTCGGTGGTGGAGTATCTGATGGTCCATCGCCCTGACGGGACGTCCAGCTTCGTAGGCGTGGAGCGTGTGGTCGGCCGGCTGGGTGACCAGTCGGGTAGCTTCGTACTCCAGCACGGCGGCACGTTCGTCGGAGGCGTGGCGAAGGACGAGTGGTCTGTCGTGCCCGGTTCGGGCACCGACGGCCTGAGCGGCCTCCGCGGCTCAGGCGGCTTCGAGTCCGGGCACGCCGAGGAGTACAGCATCACACTCGAATACGATTTCGAGTGACGCACCATGAGAACATCCATGAAGAGAATACGCATGTTGGCTCTTGGCGTCGCTGCGGTATTGTCGGCGTGCGGGCTCGCGGGGGAAGACCACGAACGAGACCTGGCCGGTGAGCATACCCTGCAGGCTGAACACAACCATTCCCCATACGCGAATCATCAAACAAGAGACATCAAAGCACTGTCGGCCGATGAAGTAGAGGGTTACTTGAGCGGGGCAGGGTTGGGCATGGCTCTTCCCGCCGAACTGAATGGCTATCCAGGGCCGCGGCACGTGTTGGAACTGGCCGACAGCTTGGAGCTTAGTCAGGAACAGATAGCAGCCGTGCGCCGGATCTTCGATTCCATGGAGAGCCAGGCGATCGACCTCGGTGCTCAGGTCGTAGAACTGGAGCGACAGTTGGACGCCGCGTTTGGCGAGCGAACGATCTCACCAGCGACAGTGACGACGTTGACGAATGAGATCGCGCGACTTCAGGGCCAGCTCAGAGGTGTACATCTCCAGGCCCACCTTGAGGTGACCGATGTGCTGACCCCAGGCCAACGTCTGGCTTACGATCGCCTTCGCGGTTACGAAGCGATTCATTAGGCCGACCACCGTATTGGGAAGCAAGAGAGGAAAGCAGACACATGACCGACATGCTGCACGACTTTCGCTCTTCAATCCGGAGCCTCAGCCGCCGGCCGTTCTATCCGCTGGTGGCGGTGAGCATTCTGGCGATCGGCCTCACGGCCGCCATAGCCGTGTTTACTTACATCAACGGATTCTACCAGCCGTTCCCCGGTGTGAACGCGAGCCAGCTGGTGCGGGTCTTTGGTGTCGAGGAGGAAAGCGCGAACCAGAACATCTCGTACCTGGACTACCTCGACTACACGTCCGCGGACCGGTCGTTCGAGGGCATCGCCGCGACACAGCCGTACTACGCTGCCAGCGTGCGTCACGAGGCGATGACCGAGGTCGCGTTTCTCGAGGCGGTCTCGGGCAATTACTTCGACGTGCTCGAGATCGAGACGAGCGTCGGTCGGGGGCTCGTCGCCAACGACGATCGCGACGGTGCGGATCCAGTTGCGGTGATTTCCCACGCCTGGTGGCTGCGCAGTTTCAACGGCGACCCGTCGGTGATCGGTTCGACGCTCTACTTGAACTTCAGGCCGTTCACGCTGGTAGGCGTCGCGTCGCCGGACTTCTTGGGCACGACCTCCGACTTCAGGCCTGACGTTTGGATCCCCATCGCGCCGTTCGCCGACAGGTATGTCAGCTGGACGAGGGCGGCCGAGAATCGCGACATACCGCTCGTGCGAGTCTACGGGCGCCTACGGGACGGTGCAGGAGAGGAGCCGGGGCTGAGCGAGCTTTCAGCCGTCGCTCTCGGTCTCGACGAGGCGTATCCGCTAGAGCGGGGTGAGCGTCGTCTGCGCGTGGACGCGGCGACGTGGATCGACCCAACGGCCCGACAGGCCGAGTGGTCCACGGTCCGGTTGATGATGATAGCGGCCGGCGGCCTGCTGCTTCTCGTCTGTGCTAACGTGGCGAGCCTGCTGCTGTCGGTGGCACTGAGGCGGCAGCGTGAGATCTCGATGCGGGCGGCGCTGGGGGCATCCCCCGGTCGATTGATTCGCCAGGTCTTGATCGAGAACGTCATGCTCTCTGGTATCGCGGGTGCTGTAGCGCTGATACTGGCGGCGCCGGCCAGCGCGCGACTGGGGTCATACTTTTCGCGCCCTAGCGTCTGGGGCGCCAACGTGGCTCGCGAAGCGACGATCGATCTCAAGGTCGTGGCGTTCGCCATAGCGGTCTCGTTGGTCACCGGCGTCATCGCAGGCCTTCTTCCGGCGCTGCGGGCATCGCGGCGGAACCTTGTGGACACGCTGAAGACGGGTGCCGATTATGCGGTCGGCGGTCCAAGACAGATCTTCGGCCGACGCATTCCCGGCGTTCATGACCTGTTGGTGGCGGCGCAGGTGGCTCTGTCGGTCGTGCTGCTTGTGGTCGCCGGGTTGGTGATCCGCACCTTCGTCGCGGTGGGCAATCTCGATCCCGGGTTCTCGTACGAGCGGCTGATGGTGACCCATATCTCGACGAGCAGCACGACCCTAGAGGCTGAAGAGCGCGAGGGGTTCTTCAAGGAAGTTTCGGAGCGGCTGTCCGAAGAGCCATGGGTGCGCGCGGCGACTGTCGTGGACTACCCGCTTCTCTCGGGGCATCCGACGGCGGATCTGCGGTTGGAGGGACAAACGGATCCGGTGAACCTGGTTTTCTCCAGTCTGATACCGGGTTTCTTCGAGGCCTTGGAGATCGACGTCGTGCAGGGGAGAAGCTTCGCCGCCGGTGATACGACGGGTGCTCGGGACGTGGCGATGATCAACGAAGCGCTGGCGAGTCGCTATTTCCAGAGCGTGGAACCTGTCGGCCGACGCATTTGGCGGCCCAGGGGTAACGACCAGGAGGACCGGGCGTACGAGATCATCGGCGTGGTCAGTGACACCAAGACTCGGGATTTCTTCGCCGATCCCGAGCCGACCGTCTACTTCTCTTATCCCCAGCACGCCTATCCCACCGGCAGCGCGTTGATGGTCGCGACGCGTAGTGATCCGGCCTCTCTGGTACCGCAACTGAATCGTTGGCTGCGCGATTTCGAACCGCACTTGGCTATCGTCAACGTCGTACCGTACAACGAAGTCGTCGCGGGATTCCTGTACACTCAGCGGATGAACGCCGAGATGTTCTCGGTTCTGGCGATCCTCGCGCTGTCGCTGGCCGCGGTGGGGATCTTTAGCGTGATGAGCCTAGCGGTGAGCCGAAGGACGCGAGAGATCGGCATCCGGATGTCGATCGGCGCGGAGCGCCTCGATATCGGACGACTGGTGGTCAAGCGAGCGCTGTCTCCGGTCGTGCTGGGGCTCGTCGTAGGCCTGGCCGTCTCGTTTGCGATGACCGGTCTGGTGCGCAGCCTGCTATTCGGGGTCGAACCCACCGACCCGGTCAGCCTGGCGGCGGGCGCGGGCGTGCTGGTGCTGGCAGCGCTGTCGGCGGCGTACTTGCCGGCGCGTCGTGCCGCCACGGTGGACCCGGTAGAGGCCCTGCGCGCCGAGTAATAGTCCGAGAACCGGAGGTTGAGGAATGATGACGTACCTATGGGTTCGCCATAGAGTGGCCGATTTCTCTGACTGGAAGCACGTGTTCGATTCGCACTCGGCGGCTCAGCAGGCCGCCGGCCTGCGAGTCGAGCGCGTTCTGCGAAACATGGATGATCCCAACGAGGTGTTCCTGTTTTTCGAAGTGGAGGACTTGGAGAAAGCGCACGGCTTTATCAGTTCGCCCGACGCCGCGGAGGGAAGACAACAGTCGGGTGTCTTAGATAATCCGGATGTCTACTTTCTGTCGTCGTGAGCACACCCCTCGTTCCGTTGCAGTGCCCTGAACCGAAACATTGGCTATGAGGTGAGCAGCTTGGAACGGAACTTCTGGCAGGCGACAATCGCCATCAGCATCGTCGCTTGCGCAGAAGTGGGGAGCCAGACGCTAGCGCGCGCTCCCGATAAGGTCGATGACGGTTGGGACGTGGCTGCGCCCGAGCAGGTCGACGCCGATCCACAACCTCTCGAAGAAATGCTTCGCCAGATCGAGGACGGCGACTTCCCCAACATCCACAGTGTGCTCGTGGTCAAGGACGGCCTTCTGGTTCTGGAGAGCTACTTCGACGGCCACGACCGTGACACGCCGCACGAAATTCGGTCGGCAACCAAGTCCGTCGGCTCGATCCTAACCGGCATAGCGATTGACCAGGGGTTTCTTCCTTCGGAAAACGTTCCCATTCACAGTTACTTCAAAGACGATTACGAACCCGCCGCTGGCTGGACGGAGAGGGCCCGGACGGTCCGGATCCGTGACTTCCTAAGCATGATGTCCGGGTACGATTGCGACGACATCGCGACCGACTTCGCCTGCGAAGACGAGATGTACGGGACGGACGATTGGGTGCAGTACTCGCTCGACCTCCCGTTTGCCTATCCCCCCGGCGAGCACTGGGCCTACAACAGTAGCAGCCTGATACTCGTCGGTGAGGCAGTTGCCCGTGCGTCGGGGATGACGCTCGAGGAGTTCGCGGACGTTTACTTGTTCGAGCCCTTGGGCATCGAGCGGTTCGAGTGGGCCTATTCGCCAAACGGTCGCGCCTGGATGGGTGGCGGCGCGGAGATGATCCCGAGGGAGATGGCGAAAATCGGGAAGCTGATGGTCGACGGGGGTGTCTGGAACGGCGAGCGTGTTTTGTCAGAGGCATGGATCGAGAGGAGTACCACGAAGCAGGGTGAGTATCGAGCCGGCGTGGACTACGGGTTCCTGTGGCAGCGCGGCGAGACCTTCGTTGGCTCTGAGAAGGTCACGGCGTACTGGGCATCGGGGAATGGGGGTCAGTTGATCTTCGTGTTCCCGGATCGCGACCTGGTCGCCGTATTCACCGCCGGCAACTACAACGACCCACTAGCCGGGCAGGCCTTTGGCATGCTCGGGAACTTCATCTTGCCCGCCTTCCTCCGGCCCACCCCTTTCGAGGAGGTCGAGGTGTCGCAGGCCGAGATGGAGGTGCTCGGCGGATACTATGAGCTGGATTTCGAGCGCAACGTGACATCATCGGTTGATGTTCACCAGGGCCAGCTTCGCATTCTCACGCCTGACGGCGAGTACGTCGAGTTGGTCGCACATTCAGCGATGCTTTACAGCGGAGATTCGCAATATGGCCCGCTGACGGTTGTTTTCGAGGCGGATGAAACGGGTAAGATAGTCCGCCACAAGGTCTACGGAGCGCTCGGCCGTTTCGTATTCGAGAAGAGATAAGCAGGCAAGGTTCCGAGGAGAGTCGAGTATGGGTCTATTTGAGTACCTGGGCGTGCTGATTTCGGTGGTGATGGGTCTCGGGATCACACATCTACTCACCGGCATCAGCAAGGTTGTTCAGTACCGTGATACGACTCGCGCGTACTGGGTTCATGTCATGTGGACGGTAAACGTCCTCTTGTACATCGTCGTGATCTGGTGGGGGATGTTCTGGTGGAGTTCGCTGCCAGAGTGGAACTTCTTTCAGTTCTTGTTCGTCACTCTTTACGCCATCTTGCTGTTCCTGATCGCCGCCATGCTCTACCCTTGGGATTTCCCACACGATTTCGAATTCGAGACGTATTTTTTCAATATCCGCGGATGGTTTTTTGGCTTGCAGGTTGTCGCCTGGCTGATCGACATACGAGAGACAACTTTCAAGGCGGACATGGGGCTGAGAGAGCTCCCGGAGCTGTACCTCTTGTTTGTTAGCACGATGCTGGCGTTCTCCTTGGCGGCTGCGGTCACTCGCAGCCGGAAGTTCCATGCCTTCTACGCGATCTTCTGGTTTCTCGGCGTTCTCGCCTACCTTGGCTCAACGACTTTGGCGAGGATCGCGGGGTAGGAATGAGCGGTCCTGGAGAGACTTGCTGACAGCATGGGCACAATACCATGCCGACGTTTGGGAATTCGTCAACCGGCATCGAGTGCTTGACTAGCCGTCGTCCTTGCCGAGTACGGCCTCGAGCCTCAGTTTGTTTGACCAGTGCGGATCAATTATCCACCGATGACAAATCGCTCCGTTTCGCGCTATTGATCGTAGGCCTGATCATCTTGGTCGGCCTCTATCCTCTGACAGTGCTCTGGCCGGCCGGCTTCATGTGGGAGCCGCGGCAATCGGAGTACGAGCAGATGATCATCGGCGTTTACGCCGTGCTGGGGATCTTTCTGATCATGGCGTCCCGGAACCCAGCAAAGCACACGAGCCTCATCTGGTTCACGGTGTGGTCGAGCCTTGCCCATGGTCTGATCATGCTGTGGCAGGCTATCGCTGACCCGGGCGAGCGAGCGAACCTGCTGGGTGACGTGCCGGCCCTGATTCTAATCGCGGTGCTGCTCGGCATCCTGATGTTGCAGGCTCGTCCGGATGATTCGGCTGGGCCGGCGGGTACGAGCTGAGACGGCTTTGTAGGGCGGAACTCAACAGGAGGAGATCATGGGCGGCATCAACGTAAAACGATGGATCGCCGGCGGTGTCGTCGCCGGGCTCCTGGTATGGGTGTTCGAGGGCGTTGGCAGCGTCTTCTATATGTCGCAGATGGAAGACGCGCTCGCCGCACACAACATGTCGATGGAGATGAGCGCCGGCATTTGGGTGCTGACCATATTGGTCAGCCTGATCGTGGGGCTCACAATTGTCTTCTTCTATGCTGTGGGGCGTAGTCGCTTTGGCCCCGGCCCGAAGACGGCCGTGATCGTTGCGGTCATGCTGTGGTTTGGCGGTACCCTGGTTTACTTGATCGGGTACCACATGGTTGGCATGTACCCCGTCCACCTGCTGATCCACTGGGGCCTTATAGGTCTCATCGAGATGATCGTCGCCGCGCTCGTGGGTGGTTGGATCTATAGGGAAGGCTAGTCATCGATTGTTCCGATGGGTGGAGTCGAGTACGAGTAGGAAGATGTGGGGACCTGGGACAGGGGATCTATTGGGATCGCCGCGAGACGGGATTCGGTTCCTGGTGGCACTCGTCATCGTAGGGTCCGTCGTGCCTGTCCAGGACGCGAGAGCGCAAGAACCGGCTGAGCGAGCCGCTCCCACCCTCGCGCAGGTGTCCTGGCTGACCGGTTGCTGGGTGATGTCCGTGCGGGACTTGTCCATCGAGGAGTATTGGATGGCGCCGCGGGGCGGGACGATGCTGGGGATGAGCCGTACCGTTCAAGCCGACAAGACGACGGGGTACGAGCTGGTGATGATTAGAGAAGTCGACGAGCGGTTGCTCTTCGAGGCGCACCCATCGGGGCAGGCGCCCGCTGTCTTCGAAGCCACCCGGTTGAGCGGCGAAGCCGTGACTTTCGAGAATCCGCAGCACGATTTTCCCCGTCGCATCGTCTATAATCGGGTGGGTGCCGACTCGATTCGCGCTGAGATCGACGACGGGGCGGGCGGCGGTGCTTTACAGTTCGCATACGGGCGGACGGACTGCGGTCGCTGACGCGTGACCAAGACGAGAGGCGGTCGAGACCACCGGCAAGGTGATCCTGCGTGAACGCCATGACGCTAAGGAACCTGCGGATTACAACGGATGACAAAGTAGCAGGCACGGTCCGAGTCGTGCTAGCGGTCCTCTTCGTCATGACGGGTGCCATGAAGCTCCTGGTCCCTATGCTCGGGGAAGCCTTTTCAGGACAACTGCTAGCCGCAGATCTACCGTTCTATATGGTCTCGCGCTGGACAGTGCCTTTCATCGAAATTGTCCTCGGCGTCGTTCTCGCGTTCGGCCTGTTCGTTCGCCCGGCTTGCATCGTGGTCATGGCGGTGATGGCCGTCGCGACGTACGTGCATCTGGCGGTGAACGACCCAACCCTGTTCCCATTGCAGCCGAGCAAGCCCATTATTCCTGTTGTTGTAATGGTGATGTGCCTCCTCCTGCTGTGGCGGGGAGGCGGAGCTTGGAGCATGGATCTGAGAGCCGTGAGGTCGCGGTAGGCTCGCAGAGCAAGGTTGTGATCGAACGATGAAGGGCTACCGCGTCTACCAGGTGGACGCGTTCACCAAAGAGAAGTTCCTGGGCAATCCGGCCGGAGTCGTTCTTGACGCTGACGGTCTCGCCGATGCCGAGATGCAGGCCATCGCCAGGGAACTGGGGAATCCCGAAACCGCATTCGTGCTGCCGCCAAACGCGCCCGATCACGACGTATGGGTGCGTTTTTTCACCCCGACCACCGAAGTTCCCTCCTGCGGCCACGCCACTATCGCGGCTCACTACGTACGAGCTGTCGAGGGTTCACTGCCATCCTGCACGGTGATCCAGAAGATAGGGGCCGGCATACTGCCGGTTGACGTAGTCCGGGAGGATGACGACTACCGGATTCGAATGACCCAGGGTCGAATCGAGTTCGGTGAGCCGTTCGCGACGGCACAGGTTGCTGAGCTGTTGGATGCCTTGGGCTTGGTGCCCGATGACTTGGACCCGCGCTGCCCCATACAAATCGTTTCCACTGGGCACTCCAAGGTGCTCGTCGGGGTACGATCGCGGAACACGCTGGATGGTTTGAGTCCGAACTTGGGGACTCTGAAGGAAATCAGCGGGCGTATTGCTAGTAATGGCTACTACGTGTTCACGCTCGAGCCCGAGGCTGGCGACATCTTTGCGCACGGTCGCATGTTCGCGCCGGCGATCGGAATCGCGGAGGATCCCGTAACCGGAAATGCCAACGGGCCGCTGGGCGCCTACCTGGTCGAGCACGGTTTGGCCGAGCCTGTCGGGGGGAGGCTGTCGTTCCGTGCCCGTCAGGGGGAAGCGATGGGACGTCCGGGGACAGTGGAGGTCGATGTTGAGGTGAGGGATTCAAAGCCGACGCTGGTTCGCGTGACGGGCCAAGCTGTGATCGTCCTTCGGTCGGAGATCGAGATCTAGTGGGGCGCGAATGATTACGCGTCGAAGGATGATCACTTCTCTCGGTGGACTGGTTCTGGCCGCCTCCGGTGTCGAAGCCGCGGTGCTCGAGCCGAGGCGACTAGCACTAACCCGTCACAGGTTAGGTCGGGGAGATGGCGGCGGAGAATCGAGTCTCGCTATCGTTCAAGTCTCGGATCTCCACTTGCGGACGGTGGGAGAACTGGAAGAGAAGGTCGCCGAGACAGTGACGGGCCTGCGCCCCGACCTGGTGGTCTTCACCGGAGACATGATCCACGACGCTGAGGCCCTGACGCTTCTGCGCGACTTTCTCGGGCTGCTCGACCCGGCGACGCCGAAGTGCTCGATCCTGGGCAATTGGGAGCGCTGGTGCGGGGTCGACATTTCAGAACTTCGGTCGACCTACGCGTCGTGCAACTGTCGGTTGCTGGTGAACGAATCGCTGGTCTACGAGCACGGGAGTGCCAGTCTCCGAGTGACGGGCCTGGACGACTTGATCGAGGGGCGCCCGGACATCCACGCGGCGCTGCGGGGATCCTCTCCCACAGCGAATCACCTGCTCCTGGCTCACTGTCCGGGGCAGCGTGATGTGATCGACTTCGCGGCTCTCGGGACTGCAGCCCCAGACTACATGCTCTCGGGACACACGCACGGTGGTCAGGTAGCCCTCTGGGGTCTGGCGCCGGTACGGCCGCGCGGCAGCGGTCGATATGTCTCGGGCTGGTACGGCGGCGAGGGACCCGACCTTTACGTGTCGCGGGGTTTAGGATGGACGAGCTTACCGATACGACTCGGCTCGGTGCCCGAGATCACGCTGTTCGAGTGGGAGACCGAGTCGTGACTATAGAGGGATCGTCTTTCCAGCGCCTGGCTGACGCAGAGGAGTTTGACCGTTTCGTGCAGTAGCGGTTGGATCGATACGAGCGAAATTGGGCCGGTTGTGGGTGCAGGGTGGACTACTACTCTTAGGTGAGTGGTGCCACAGGGTCTTTTCGAGCGAGGATCGATGTAATGGAACAACGGGCGGCTGACGCGGCGCCCGAGCTCTCGGTCGATGACAGGCGGACCCTACTCCGCCTGGCGCGGCAGACGCTTCTGGACCATCTGAGTGGGGACGAGCCCTCACAATACGCGGCCGGGTCTCCGGCGTTACTCGAACGGCGAGCGACGTTCGTTACGCTTCGACGACGGGACACGGATGAATTACGCGGATGTAGGGGCGAGAGCGAAGCGCGACGCCCGCTGGCCGAATCCGTGGCGCGCATGGCTGTGGCGGCGGCGGTGAACGATTCGCGGTTTCCGCCGGTTACGCTAGGCGAAGTCCCGGACCTCAAGATCGAAATCAACGCTCTGACACCCCTGAAGTCGATCCAGCCGGGCGAGATCGTGGTGGGCCAGCACGGCCTGATGATTGTGAAGGGCGACCACCTTGGGCTGCTTCTACCCGAAGTGCCGGCCCGATTCGGGTGGGGGCGGGAGGACTTCCTGAAGGCGGTCTGTCGCAAGGCGGGTTTGCGAGAAAACTCTTGGGAAGAGGACAGCGCCCACCTGTTCGGATTCGAGGCCGAGGTCTGGTGCGAAGACGAGCCACCCTTCGACAGCGAGAAACAAAGCCAGTCATGAGCGGAATCGATCGCAGAAAGCACTGGGACCACGTCTATCAGAGTAAGGTCCCGGAGGAGCTTACCTGGTATCAGGCACGGCCAGAGATTTCGCTACGTCTAATAGAGTCGACCGGCCTCGACACCGATGCGCGGATATTGGACGTGGGCGGAGGGAACTCTACGCTGGTGGATTGCCTGTTGGACGTGGGGTACCGGAACCTTGGCGTTCTCGACGTATCGCCGGTGGTGCTGCAACAGGCGCAGCGTCGTCTAGGTGCGCGGGGCGACACCATCGAGTGGTTGAACGCGGACGTGACACGGTTCGAGCCGTCGCACCCTTGGGACCTTTGGCACGACCGAGCCGTTCTACACTTTCTCACCGACCCTCAGGACGTAGCCGGTTATCGCCGTTCGATGCTCTCGGCGCTAGCTGTGAATGGAGAGGCCGTGGTCGCGACTTTTGGTCCCGAGGGACCGCGGAAATGCAGCGGCCTCGACGTACAGCGCTATGATTCGGACTCGCTGTTGAAGGCTCTTGGGCCGAAGATGAGTCTAGTGGAGAGCGTACTCGAGGAGCACGTGACACCGAAGGACGCGACGCAGCAGTTCCTCTTCTGTCGCCTCCGCAGAATCGACTAGTGGGGACCGAGATGGATTTGAACTCGCTGGCCAACTTGGCCGAAATCCTGGGCTTCTTTATCGTCATTAGCGGTCTCGCGTTCGCGATCATGCAGATCCTCCAATACCGTCAACACCGTCGCGACATGGCGGCTATCGAACTGGCGCGTTCGTTTGAGAGCCCGTCGTTTGGCAATGCCCTTCGCCTGGTCTTGTCGCTTCCCGATAATCTCGAAGCCAAGGGCTTGCGACAACGGGGACCGGAATACGAGGATGCGGCTCTTCTCGTCAGCCTGACACTCGAGTCCGTCGGCATCATGGTGCACCGGCGAATCGTAAGTCTCGATGTCGTCTGGGACCTGATGGGCGGAGTCAGCCAGACGGCATGGAGGAAACTGTGTGTGTGGGCGAAGGACGTACGTTCGGAGGAGGATCAGCAGAAGTTCGACGAGTGGTTCGAGTGGCTTGCCATGCAGATGAGGCGATATGGAGAGACCAGCGGGGTCGAGCCGGCTTATCGACATTACCAGGACTGGAGGCCGTAGACGTTGGTGAAGTCGCCGCGCATTCGCTTCTTTCACTGGAAGGCTGCCGAGGCGAAGTCAGGAGTAGAAAAGCTTCGGGCCGCAGGCTACAGCGTATCCTACAAGACTCCGGGTCCCGGTTTCATGGCAGAGATCCGGAAGGAGTCGCCGGCCGCGGTCGTGATCGACCTCTCTCGGCTCCCCTCTCAGGGGCGTGATTTGGGGATGGCGGTACGCGAGAGCAAAAGCACGCGTCACCTGCCACTCGTTTTCGTGGGTGGTGACCCGGAGAAGCTCGAGCGAATCAAGAGGCAGTTGCCGGATGCCGTGTACACGCCCTGGAGTCGAATCAAAAGCTCGTTGAATCGGGCCATCGCTCATCCGCCAGCCGACCCGATGGTGCCGGCCTCGACTCTCGCCGGTTACTCGGGGACGCCGCTCCCCAAGAAGCTGGGAATCAAAGCGGGCTCGGTCGTCATTCTGGCGAACGCGCCGAAAGACTTCGAGAAAACGCTGGGCGCGTTGCCGGAGGGTGTGTCGCTGCGTCGCCAGGCGCGCGGCCGCTGCGACCTGGCGATTTGGTTTCCGAAGTCTGCGAAGGACTTGAGTGCCCGGGTCAAGCGAATGGGAGAACTGGCCGACAAGGATGGGCTTTGGATCGCGTGGCCGAAACAGGCCTCGGGGATCCCCACCGACCTTACCCAAACGGTCGTTCGCAAGATGGGCCTGGCGTCTGGGCTGGTCGACTACAAGGTCTGCGCCATCGACGAGACGTGGTCGGGCCTGAAATTCGCGCAACGCAAGTCGAAGTAGCTCTACCGCGAAGAACCCTCCGCCACATATATGTAGTTCGGTCTGATATAGCTCTGACCGAATCCGTAGCGCACCATGTTGCGGTACGAGGGTGCTGGTTTTTCGGGCGTCTCTTCCGCCGTCTCCACGGCAACGGTGTGACATCCCAACTCTGCAGCGTCTGCTATGCGTTGGGCCAGGATAGCGCTCTGGGCACCGCGGCCGCGGTAGTCGGGTAGCGTGGTGGCGAAGTCGACCCAGGCGTATTCCTCTCGCGTGTAAAGCGAGCCGGTGGCCACGGGCGTGTGACCGTCGAAGGCCGCGTAGTGGCGCCAGCCCGATCTGCCCACAAGGTCGGCGACCCAACCACCGGCGGCCTCGGGCCAGCCGAAGCACTCGGCGACGTTACGTCCGAAGGCTGCGGCTTCGCCTCCAGCGATTTGACGGACGTTGAGGTCGGTGGACGCGTTCGATACGGGCGCGACGTTGCGGTGCAGCTTGACCCAGTTGTTGTGGTGGACGAACCCACGATCGGCCAGCAGACGTGGCAGGTGACCGGCCTCCGCCATCGGGCTCACCTGGACGAAAAAGCGAGGAACTCCCGCATCGGTGTACCGAGCGATGAGCTGGTCGAGGGCGGTCGGCGAAACCGATCCCTCGAGCCCCAAACCGACGACACGGTTGAGGGCCAGGACGTCTGCTCCAGCCGCCAGTCCGACGATGGCGCCGTACGATTCCGTGATCTGCAGTCCGCAGCTGGATATCGAGGCTGACGAGGCTGCTTTGTAGAAGTCACCCCAGGCGGTCATCTCGATTCTTTCCAGGTCCGCTATCGGGGCCGGGCCGATGCTCGCGCTCACGGATTCTCCTTTGCTGGGGATTGGGAATGTCGAGCGGTGGAACAGCTTGGGAATATCGAGCAATAGAATGATAGAGCAATAGAGCAATCGAAGTCGAAGTGGGTTGGTCTGTGGCGTTCGGGATCCGCTGTGCGCATGCGGAGGTTGCGAGGGAAGTGCGCGCGAGGCAGCTTCAGGCCCTAAAGACAATTTACCACTGAGGATGGTGGCGATTGTGAGCGAGACGCAATTCTTGTCGTTGCACCCGGTGATCCCGGTCAGGGATATGGCGGCGGCGTTGGAGTTTTACGAGGGGAAGTTGCGTTTCGAGAAGGTGTTTGACGACGCGGCGGAGGCTGGTGGGGCGATTAGCTATGCGGGCGTTTGTCGAGACGGTTTGTGCCTCCACTTGCAGACGATGGCTGCCGGTGAGAGCCCGACCATGCCGCTGATACGCATCGCGGTGGAGAACATCGAGCCGCTGTACGAAGAATACAAAGCGAACGATCTGATCAGCCCGGGTGGTCACCTCGAACCCAAGCCCTGGGGATCGAAAGAGTTCGGGTTGTATGATCTGAACAATGCGGCGCTGGTGTTCTACGAGGACCTTTGAGTCGAGGTGTATGCGGTGGATCGCGGCGGTTACTGAGAAAGGACAGTTGGATGGCGAATTCTATTCATTTGCGTCGAAGCATCTCGGGGATTGTGACCCTGTGCCTGTTTGGGCTCCCATCGCTCGCGCATGCGCAGAGCGAGTCGTGGCCGCCGGTGGCGACGTTCTCGATCGTCGGGTTCGACCCGGAGAGCGGTGAAGTGGGTGTCGCCGTCCAGTCACGAGTGTTTGCGGTAGGGAACGGTGTGATTTGGGGAGAGGCGGGTGTGGGTGTCGTCGCTACTCAGGCTTGGGTCGATGTGAGCTACGGTCCGCAGGGGCTTGAGCTGCTTCGCCAGGGACTGTCCCCTTCGCAGGTCGTGGAGAAGATCCTCGAGAGCGATCCCGATCCGCATCCGGAGAATTGGCCCGAGGCGGGCCGGCAGTTCTCGGTCATGGACGCGAAGGGTGACGTCGCCACACACACCGGTCCCCAGGCGAGCGATTGGGCGGGCCATAAGATCGGCACCTACTGCTCGGCCCAGGGAAACATCCTCGCAGGCCCCGAAGTGGTGGAAGATATGGTCAGGGCGTTCGAGGAGACGGAGGGCCACCTGTCGTTCAAGCTGCTCGCGGCGCTCGAGGCGGGACAAGCGGCGGGCGGAGACAAGCGCGGCATGCAGTCGGCCGCGATGCTGATCGTGAAGGAAGACGGTGGTGTTTGGTTGAACAATGATGTGGTGCTGCGCCTGCAGGTCGAGGACAGCGAGGAGCCGATCCAGGAGCTACGGCGGCTGGTTGAGATTGCGGCGAAGCAGAGGGCGATGTACGGAAACTGATGGGAATTACGAGTGCACGAAGTTTGACCCATCGAAGTTGAGGTTGTTGATGCCGCGGACGCGGGGCGCGGGCGCGGACGCGGACGTGGCGACGACGTCGACGTGATGTGGAGGAGGCGCTAGAGGGCGATGGGCCAGGGGCGGTGGCCGCGAGGCGCAGTCGCAACAGGACGGGCTGAGGGTGCGAGGAGGTACGTCGCGTGTGGATCGCTAAGTGTTGGTTGCACAGCAGGATAGGCGATTTGGGACGTCGGCGGATCGGATCCTGCGGTTCGGTATTGCAAATGATCGGGTAGTTCGCGGCGCCTAAACCGCTCCTGAGGTTTGCGATGATGTTCTCAGGCTCCCCCAGCCGTGCGCCGGTGCTGGCTAGAGATTGGCCGTTGGAGATTGGGACCTCCCAACATTTCCGGTGGCTGAACGGCGTAGTGAAAGGTGTACTCTGGCTCAACCTACTGGATGCCGTGTTCACGCTCTGGTGGGTTCGGACCGGAATGGCCGTTGAGGCCAATGCGTTCCTCAGGGATCTGGCGCACGAGCACGCGCTTGGATTCGTGCTTGCCAAGCTGGGCCTCGTGTCGCTGGGTTCGTTGTTCCTATGGCGCTACCGACGGCATCCCCTGGCTGTGGTCGCCATCTTTGGTGCGTTCTTCATCTACTATCTAATTCTGCTTCACCACCTGCAGTTCTCTGGCCATTTCCTAAGGCAGTTCCTGGGACTATAGATAGTCTCGTAACGGACTGCACCACATCGACAAGCTGGTTCGGAGTCGGGCGAAATGCGCGATGCTGAATCGTATTGGGAAACTCCCGAGAAGGTGAACGAGTTTGCCGGTCGCGAAGCCGACTTGCGACTGCAGGCGTTGAGCGGCTCGTTCGAGATCCCCGGGGTTGTCCGTGTGTTGGACCTGGGTTGCGCGGGAGGGAGAAACACAACGGTGCTGGCCGAGCGCGGCTTCGATTTCTATGCAGTCGACTCATCAGCTGCGATGGTGGCCAGAACACGCGACCGTGTTGGGGCGGTCGTTGGTGTGGAGGAAGCGTCGAGGCGGGTGAGCCGTGGACGAATGGATGATCTGACTGGCTTCGACCCGGAGTTCTTCGACGTGATCGTGGCGCTGGGGATCTATCACAACGCGACCAGCGAAGACGAATTCGAGCGTTCGCTTGCCGAGTCTTCGCGTGTGCTGCGGTCGAATGGCCAGTTGTTGGTGTCCAGCTTCAGCCCTAGCTTCCAGCCCGAGGGAGAGCCACTGACTGCAGCCGAGGGGATGCCGCACGTGTTTGACGGGTTCGGAGCTGGGCCCATGTACTTGCTGGAGGCGGCGGATTTGGACCAAGCGATGTCGCGTCATGGTTTGCAACCCAGCGTCCCTACCGAAACCGTCGTCACCCAAACGGAGTCCGGTACGAGGGTAACGATCAACGCGCTTTACCATAAGCTGGGGTGATCGGGGCTTGCGTTATCCGCGAGTCAAGCCGATAATCGGACGTTTAGCGAACTAGTCCCAAGCAGGAGGAATGAGTTGTCTGGAACACGGAAGTACGTCGCTGGCGTTGCTGCTGCCGCGGCATTGGTGGCGGCCGCGACGCTGTTCTCATCGCCTGCTCCCGCGGGCCCGACCGTCACGGTCTACAAGACACCCACTTGAGGCTGCTGCGAAGCGTGGGTGGGTCACCTGCGAGAAAACGGTTTTGAGGTCGATACCAAGGACGTGACCAGTGCAGATCTCGTCGCGATCAAGGCAAAGCACCACGTGCCAGGTGGGCTGGAAGGCTGTCATACGGCCACGGTCGAGGGCTACGTGGTCGAGGGTCACGTACCGGCGGACGTTATCGTGCGTCTCTTGGAGGAGGATCCGGAAGTGATCGGCGTCTCGGTGCCAGGGATGCCGGTGGGATCGCCGGGAATGGAGGGTCCCAATCCCCAGCCCTACAACGTTGTGACGTTCGATAAGGAAGGACACTCGGAGGTCTACGAGCGCAGGTAGGATATTCGTAGACTCTTGCTGCTGCGGTTGGAAGAGCGCTCTTCGTGGGCGCTCTTCTCATATGCGCTACTTCACCGGGAAGGGAGACGTACAGCGATGAGTGACGGGTTTCCGAGCGAAGGCGTCGAGATGACGCAACTGTTGGTTGTTAGCGATCTGGACAGGTCGCGCTCGTTCTATAGCGATGTGTTGGGGGCGACGATCTACAGAGAATACGGAGGAACCTCGTGTGTCCTGAGCTTTCAAGGTGTTTGGCTATTACTGGTTACCGGTGGAGGGCCGACGGAGGACAAGCCCGACGTGACGTTCGCTCCGCCGCAGGATCCAAACGTGGTGACACACCAGCTGACCTTTCGGGTTCCGGACTGCCGTGAGGCGTACGAGATACTAAGGTCGCGTGGCGCGGAGTTCCTTACACCACCGTACGACTGGGGTAACGAGGTGCGGTGTTTCTTTCGTGATCCGGACGGTCGATTGCTCGAGATCAGTGAGGCGGTCTAAGCAGTTTCGGGGGGCAGGGCTGAGGTGGTATATATAGTGTGCCCCACCGCTACCGATCGGAGGTATTCAGTGACTCGAGACTACCTCAGGCTCGTGTCGGCTGTGGTCATCCTGGCCCTCTTCGCTTGCCCGTCCGCGGTTCTGTCACAGAGCAGCAGGTTCGACGAGTTCACGGTGACAGATCCACTGGTGGGCGATGTCGCGCCGGACTTCACGCTCGAGACGTTGGACGGCGAGACGTTCACGCTCAGCGAGGCCTACGCCAACCGGCCGGTCGTCATCGAATTCGGCTCCTACACTTGACCCCCATTCCGTCGACAGGCTGTCGACGTCGAGAGAGTCCGTGAGGAGTTCGAGAAGGACATCCTGTTCATCATTCTGTACCAGCGCGAGGCGCATGCCGGCGAGGCGAGGTTCGCTGATGTAGAGCAACCCGAGACGGCCGAAGAGCGGAAGGCGCTGGCGGAAAAGACCTGCGACGAGCTTCACATCGCCACCAAGGTCGTGCTCGATGATATGGCGAATACGGTCCGCCGCGCCTACGGAGGGTTGCCAAACAGCGCGTACGTCGTCGATAAGGGTGGGGTGATCGTTCACAAGGAGCCGTGGGCGAAGCCGGTGGAGTGGCCCGATATTCTCAGAGGGGTGATCGAGACGCGTTAGTAACCGGCGCGAAGCGATAGCTAGATTCAAATCGCGGTGGAGGTCGGGTGCGAAAGGGGCGCCTCGGATGTCGAAGGTCGCGCGGTGGCGGGCCTGCATCGATCGGTGGCCGGGGCGCTCCAAATGTCCGCTCGCGGCCTCCTTTCGCACCCTCCCAGTCACGGACGGATAAGCGGCCTTTGACCGTCGTGGCGCGCCCCGATCACACCTCTTCGTGCTTTAAGGAAGACTTTAGTCGTAGGAGAGGATGGATGGTAAAGAATCTGATCGTGGCCGCAGTGCTCATGGGGTTCGGGTCTGCGGACGCAATGGGCCAGGAAGCATCTGCCGATGCTGAAGAAGTGAAGGCGACACTGGTCGAGATGTGGGCAGCGATCGAGGATGGTGACGTCGAGCGCTACGCGAGCTACGTGCACCCTGACATCACGGTTTTCGGGGAAAGCGACTTGTACCTGGCCGAAGGGAAGGCGCTGGAAGTGCGCGGTATCGCCGGGTGGGTCGAGAGAGCTAAGGGCGTCCACACCGAGATGCATCAACCCAAGGTAGTCGTTCGGGGCGACGTCGCTTGGATCACGTACTACTGGACAGACTCTGGAACTGAGGGTGGAGAGCGCTTCACCAGCCGCGGTAAGTCCACTCGGATATTCGTGAGAGAGAATGGGAAGTGGCTGTGCATCCACGGTCACTTCACCGCTGTGCCCTAGCGATCGACCAGGGAGAGAACTGGAATGGCCTATCAAGGTGGCGCTACCGTCTATCCGTCGAAGCGCGACGCGTGGGTGATGTGGCTGCTCTGGGCCTCCGTGATCGGCATGATGGCCGCGGCGATCGCCGTATGGGTCGATCCGGCACCGCTCGGATTCCGTGTTGGAATCTCGGCTCTGCTGGCGGGTACGGCCGTCCTCGTAGTGTGGTTGGTCTATTCCACCAGCTACAGCTTTGGCCGGGACAAGCTCGTTGTGCGGGCGGGGCCAATTCGCTGGAGGGTCAAGCTCGACTTGATCGAAGAGGTTAGGCCAACGCGTAACCCGTTATCGAGTCCCGCTCTCTCGCTGGATCGGCTGCACATTCGCTACGGCGGTTCGCGCATGGGTATCATGATCTCGCCGGAAAACAAGGCTGTCTTCCTGCAAGATCTGGCGGTGCGCGTAGACGGCCTCGAGTTCGAGGGCGATAGGGTCGTTAGACGACGCTAGAGCTGTACTACAGAGACTCGAAGCGGCCCTGGAAAAATCGCAGTTTCGACGGCTCGTAGACGAACTTCAGTCCCTTCACTTCATCCCGACGCTCGTACACCCGCTTGATCCCATCGGCTACAGCCTGGATGTGATCGTTGCTGTAGACGCGGCGCGGAATAGTCAGTCTCACCAGCTCTAAGGCCGGCCGGTAGTTCTCGCCGGTCTCGGGGTCGCGCCCTTTGGATACGTTGCCACGCTCCATCGCACGCACGCCCGTTTCAACGTAGATCTCGGCGGCCAGCCGCTGGGCCGGGAACTGGTCCTGGTCGAGGTGCTCGAGGAAACGCTTGGCGTCGAGGAAGATGGCGTGGCTTCCCGGGGGAGTGACGATGGGGATCTCTGCTGCGATCAGCAGCTCACCCAGGTACTGGGTCTGCTGCACGCGTGACCTGATGTAGCGGTCGTCGACCATCTCTTCTATTCCTCGGGCGATGGCGGCCAGATCGGCGGTGGCGAGACCGCCGTCGCTGATGTTGCCTTCGTACACGCGCAGCATTTCGTCCGCGCGCATGGCCAGTTCGGAGTCGCTGCGGAAGCAGAGGACGCCACCGATGTTGATGAGGAAATCCTTCTTCCCGCTGACGGTGCAGCCGTCCCCATAGAGCATCATCTCGCGCAGGATATCCTTGACTTTGGTGTCGTGATATCGGGGGTCACGGCTTTGTATCATGTAGGCGTTCTCTGCGAAGCGTGTCGCATCGAAGAAGACGGGGATGCCGGCCGAGCTGCAGTACTCGTAGACCTCCTTCATGTTGTCCATGCCGACGGGCTGACCACCGGCCATGTTGACGGAATGCTCGAAGGAGACGTAGGCGATCTTCCTCGGCCCATGCTTCTTCACCAGAGCCTGGAGTTTGTTCAGGTCGATGTTACCCTTCCAGGGGAAGTCGCTGTCAGGGTCGTGTGCCTCATCGACGATGACATCGACGAACACACCTCCAGCCAGCTCCTGATGAAGTTTGGTCGTTGTGAAGTACATGTTGCCGGGGACCAGTTGGCCTTCCTCGATGCAGATCTGACTGAGGATATGCTCGGCGGCGCGTCCCTGGTGGGTGGGAATGATGTACTTGTAACCGGTGACGTCCTGGAGGACCTCCACCAACCTTTGGTACTCCTCACTGGTCGTGGCGCTGGCACGTACACCTTCGTAGGCGGACCACTGGTCGGTGCTCATCGCCGTCGTCCCGGAGTCGGTAAGGAAATCGACGGCGACGTCAGCCGAGCGTAGCAGAAAGGTGTTGTACCCTGCCGCGCGGATCGCTTTCTCGCGTTGGCCGCGGGTCAGCACGCCGACCCTCTCGATCGTGTGGATCTCGTAGGGGAACGTGTCGAACTCGTAGGTCTCCAAGTCCGGATAGACCCACTGGTACTGCATTTGATCGCGCCAGGTGCCGATAACGGTGGTCTGCAGTCCCGTCACGAGTTCGCGCTGTTCGTACAGGCTAATGATGGCGTCGGCCACCTGGTCGAGCTGCTCGTTCGTCATGGCCAGCCGCGGAATCTGAACCGGGACCAGGTCGTCGCGACCTACCAGGCCATTGGCCACAGCACGGACCCCGGACATCAAATAGAGAGCCGCGGAGACAGAGTCCTGCTGAAAATGCGGGATGTGGCTCAAGAATTCGCCAGCCTTGATGTATGCACCGTCGCAGCCTCGCTCGAGGGGCACGTCGGCATCGCCCAAGCGTTTCGTGAATCGCTCGGTCTGGTGCATCACCCAGTGGACTTCATCCTCGTCGCACATTTCCAGAAGTCCGCGGGCGAGGACTTCCATCGTGCGGCCGGCCATTCCGCCGTAGGTGTGGAGTCCTTCGTACACGACGACTTCGTTCATGAACTTCTCGTGAACGTCCGGATTGTCCGTTGTGATGATGCCGCCGGTATTGGACTTCGGGTCCTGGGCGCCGTCGATCAGGAAAACGTTACACGTCTTCACGATATGCTTGACGATGTCCGCTATGGCGCGGTCGGCTTGGCCAGGCTCGTGACGCTGGTTGTACCAGGCGTTCTCGATTATGCGCGAGCCATCGCAGACCAGGCGCTTACCGTACTTGTCGGCTAGTGAGCGAACGGCACGGAGATTGTCCAGGCTAAAGGGGTGTTGCCCGTCGGCGAAGGCTTGAATGCCGACGAACGCGACGTTTCCGCTGTCCAAGGTCTCGTCGAGCTTCTCGAGGTCGATGTTGCCGGTGAAGACAGGCTGATGGTGATCCCGCATATCGGGGTATTCAATGCCCATGGGATCCAGGACGTCCAGCTTCGTGCGTGCATTGCTGGGTATAACTGAACCTTTGGGCACCATCGTGGAAACGACGAGCTTGACCGAGCCGAGATTGTTGTGTGTTGGGCAGATGTAGTGGTGGCCCAGAACCTCGCGGACGGCGTTCTCCAACGTCTCGAAGTTGCGCGATCCGGCGTAGGCCTCGTCGCCGATGAGGTGTCCCGCGAGCTGTTCCTGGCTGAAGGCGCTGGTGCCCAACGAGCACATGTCGAAGGTCACCTGAGTGGGCGTCAGATTGAAGACGTTAAAGTGGGCCTCCGCAAGGTGCTTCTTACGCTCGTTCAGTGACGGGAATGAAAGGAGTCGAACGGTCTTTATTTTGTGTGGCTCGTGAATCGCCATTATCTCCCCCTGGGAGCGAGTAATAGTCTGCTAGGGTCGAATTGCAGCGAGGCCGCGGCTCCGATAAGCCGGGTTGGGGCGTGGTTGAACCTAGGCCACGCAAACTAGTAGGGTCCGCGTTGTCGCAACAGATCCGGGCACCGGCGGGCGCCCAGCGTTTTGGAGGTGCCGGTTGTCTATACTTTGAGATCCTGAGCGATTCATCGCGACCACTTACGGACCAGCTAGGCGCTGACGTTCGCACTCGAGAGAGGACCGGGCCCATGGTGTGGAATTCCTTGGAAAAGTACCGAGACGTTGGGTTACTCATCGTGCGGCTCGGTTTCGGATTGGGCTTTCTCTTCTATCACGGGTGGGAAAAGCTCACCGGCGGGCCGGAGCGCTGGGCGGCCGTTGGAGGCGCGATGGAGAACGTGGGGATCGGCTTCGGTCATACCTTCTTCGGCTTTATGGCGGCCTTTTCCGAGTCGATCGGCGGCCTGTTGTTCGCCCTCGGCCTGTTCTTCAGGCCGGTGTGCGCGCTACTGGCGTTCACGATGTTCATCGCGGCGACGCGGCACTACGTGACGGGACGGGGGAGTCCCGCACACGCCGTAAAGAACCTGTTCGTGTTCGTCGGCTTCATGCTCATCGGGCCGGGGAAATACAGCCTGGACGCCGTGATCGAAGCCAGGAGGCGGGGCCGGGGGGAGGGGTGATTGTCCCAAACTGCCCCATCAAAACGGGGCTAACTCCCTTGGCTTTTCGCCGGATCTGACTGTCCAAGACTCCCTAGGTGTCACTACCACATAGAGTTAGCAGTTTCAGTAGGTGAGGCGCGGTCTTTGCACTTCTGTCCTCGAGTTCCCGACGGGCAAAGCAAAGGGGGCGGGCATACCCCGCGCCTTCACAGCTGGAGGCATCGATGGAAGAGTCGTTGACATTGGGCAGAGACCTGGGGAGACGTACCCTCAGTTTCATCACGGGAGTGGGGATGATCGTCGCCTCCGTTTTGACGATCAAGCATTTCTTCGATGCCAACTACCCGGCCTCCATCTGGGAAGGCTCTTTCTGCGACATCAGCGCGTTTTTCAATTGCGACAGCTCGGCCTTTTCATCGATTTCGCAGATCGGCGGTGTGCCGCTCGGCTATTTCGGCATGATGGTCGGAGGGCTGGTTGCCTTGGGGGCCGTGTTCCCATCGCCCGGGTTTGAGAGGACCAACAAGACTCTGTCGCTTCTCAACGCCATCGGGGTCGTGGTGCTTTTGATCTGGTCCGTGTTCGGAATGGGGAGCTTGTGTCTGTTGTGCAGCGGCTTCTATGTATTCTCGTTCCTGAGCCTTGCTCTGTTCTGGAAGTACGGAATAGAAGAGGACAAGTCGAGCTTCGTCGCGAGATGGTTCCACCCGTCGCTGAAGTACCTGGTGACGTTCGGGGTCGTAGTCGCCGTTGGCGCTTACGGTGCGGCGCTTTACCATCAGGCCAGGAAGGACGCTCAGTCCGGCGGAGTGGCAGCGCGGATTGTCGAGCAGTACTTCAGCTTGCCGATAGTCGAATCCCCAAGCGTCATCTCGCCGTACTGGACAGCCAGGTCGACAGAGAACTTCGAAGATGCGCCGATCCAAGTAATCGAGTACGCCGATTTGCTGTGCTCGGATTGCCTGTACCTCCACGAGCAGATGGTGCAGTTGAAGGAAGAGTTCAAGGGTAAGATCAACGTAGTCTTCCAGTTCTTTCCGCTGGACGCCCAGTGCAACCAGGTTGTGGAAAAGGACAAGCACCCGGGGGCCTGCGACCTGTCCTACATGGCGGCGTACGATCCGGCTAAGTTCAACGCGATTCACGACGAGGTGTTTGCAAACTTCCAGGCGGCAAAGACAGAGGAGTGGCGGGCGGAATTGGCTCGCAAGTACGGAGTTGAGGCCGCGCTCGAGGATGCGGAGACCATAGCTCTCCTTCAGAGTCTGATCGAGACCGGTTCCGAGTACGAAAAGACGTCGGAGATGTACTCGCACGGGATCCGGTCGACGCCGACGATGATCCTGAACAACCGTATGGTGATCGGGACGTTTCCCATCGAGCAGCTGAGGGCCATCTTTCAGGCTCTCGTCGACGAACACGATGGCGGCGAGAAGTTCATGGAAAACTGGATGTAGGGCGGCTGGGGCTGACGACTTACCGGAGAAGTCACATGATCGATGGTGTCGGCGGAGCGTTCATCTTTTCTAGCGATCCAGATCGCTTGGCGACCTGGTACCAGGATAGCCTGGGCCTGAGTTTCGAACGTGCGGGCGAAGGCGCGTTCTATCAGATATTTTGGGGCGTCGACCCGGAGGACCCGTCCCGCAAGATGGACACGACCTTCGCGATCATGCAGGCGAGCGTGTCGATCCCAAAGCACGAAGGGGGTACCGAGCCCGAGAGCATGTATGGGGATCAGCCGTTCATGGTCAACTTGCGCGTTCGGGACATCGATAAGGTGCTGGGCCACCTGGCCTCGCTGGGCGTCGAACCGCTCCAGCGCCAGGACGAGGAGTATGGTCGTTTTGCGTGGGTCCGCGATGCTGACGGAAACCGGATCGAGCTCTACGAACCGGGGCACTATTCCGAGTAGGCTTCTGAGCGCAGGCTCCCTCGCGCTCGGGTTGCTGGTCGCGTCGCCGGCGACGGCACAGGTCGAGTTCGCCGTCGAGGTTTTCACGGGAGCTGCCATCAACTTCAACACACCCTTGAAGTTGGAGCAGAACGGCCAGCCGCTTATCGAGTTCAACGCCGAATACGAGACTCGACCGTTGGAGCAACCGTTCTACTGGGCGGTTCGCGTTGGTCTGAGGAGTCCGAAGTCGGCGTGGGAGCTTCAGCTGTTTCACCACAAGCTGTATCTGATGAACCCGCCTCCGGAGGTACAGTATTTCGACATCACTCATGGGTACAACATCCTGACGGTCAACTATGCCCGTGAGGTTCAGCCGGTGACGCTGCGTGCGGGTGCGGGCGTTGTGATCCCACATGTATCGGCAACGGTCCGTGACGAAGACTTCTCTAAGGAGGAAGGATTCGATGTGGCCGGCCCGGCTTTCCTGGCCG
>JBDHGH010000010.1:0-47261 GCA_039589995.1 Gemmatimonadota bacterium
CCCATGAAGCCATCCAGGGGGGTGAATCCTCCGATTCCCATCATTATCGCGTCGCCCGTCTCCCGGGACGTGATGGGGACCTTGCGAAGCGTTTCGGCGCGCTTCTGCTCCTCGCTCAACTCCTGACCTTCGAGCAGCAACGGCTTCAGCTTCTTCTCTTTGCCATGCGCATTCACGAGTTTTGACATCGCTTTTCCCTCTGTGGGCGTTGTGGTTGTTGCTGCTATCCTGTGTCCGGGAGATCCGAGTTCTAGCGATCTCCAGTTCTTGGTTTCAGTTCCCGACCGCGACTTCCTCCACGGCCGCCGGCGTCTCCAGCACCTCGACCGGACCACTGCCGATCAGCTGTGTCGGCGGGCGCGCCCCATTCATGCGCCCGGTGTGCGCGGCGTACACCGTGGCCACCGAGCGATACGCTATGTGAGCGAACTTGGAGTACGGCAGGTACACCAGGAGCTGGAACACCAGCACCAGGTGTACGAAGTAGAGCGCGTACGCAATCGTCACCGCCGTCGACGCCGGCTCGGGGTCGATTGCGAAGCGCAATATCTCGATAATGAAGCCCGTGACACCAACTCCCCACAGCAGCCAGATGAACATCCAATCGAACGCCGTGCTCGTCTGCGCGTCATTCGGATTGCGGAGCCGGTCGAGTATTCCCTTGCTACAACCGAAGACCAGAAGCACACCGCCCACGTTTGCCAGCATCTTCATGGGGTGCGCCAGGTCGAACGGGTACATCGATTCGATGCCCAGACGCGGGAACAAGTACAGGTCAAACGTGGCGAAGACCGTGACGACGAATAGCGCCAGGAACCCGTAGAACGCCGTCATGTGCGTGATTCGACCTGAAGGCTGGGCGCTGCACTTCCCGAAGCGGTCGTGTACGAGGACCGAAACGACCACCTGTACGGCGCCCTTCACCACCCCGACCGGAGGGGCCGGCGACCCATACAGAACGTCGGCCTCCTTCATGGCACGCCAGAACCGGCCGATGCCCACGAGCATCCCGAAAAACGCGAGGAGCGTTAGGGAAGAGAAGAAGGCGATCAGCAGCCAGTGCGGAAAAAACTCCGCGTAGAAACCGTGAGGCTCGCCGATGTTCAGAGCAGCCTCGATCGGCTCGCGAACCATGAGCGCCAGGGCCAGCAACGCCACCGTGACCGTCATCAGGATCGGCTGCATTTTGGCATCGTTCACCCAGCGGGCTAGGAATCCGGGGACAGCATAGTGACGCACCGCCCACTGGCGCACGGCGGCCAACACGTCGCCCGGCCGAGCGCCGCGCGGGCACTTGAGCGAGCAATCGTTGCATCTGTGGCAAAGCCAGACGTCGGGATCCGACGCGAGGCGGTCCTTCAGACCCCACTGGGCCCAGATCATCTCCTTACGCGGGAACGGTCGGTTGTCACTCGCCAGCCCGCACGCGACCGAGCAAGTAGCACATTGGTAGCATTTCTTCAGATCGCTACCGCCCGAGGCGATGATCTGCTCGACGAACTTCCGATCCGGTACCAGCAGGCTAGCGTTGGACATCCTCCGGTGCTCCCTAGAACCCCTTGAAAGGGTTCAACCCAATCTCATCGATCTGTTCTGCAAACTCGTTGATGATCTCCGGCAACTTCTCGTAGTCGGAAATCGGCAACTCTTCGAGGCGGACACGCTCCTCTTCCAGCGCGAGCTGCTTGAGTTTGTCGCGTATGTTGTCGCTCCGCGTGCCCATCAACTCGCTTCCGCGGATGAAGTGACACTGATAGTCGTCACCCGACTTGCAGCCCATGAGGAGAATGCCGTCGAAGCCACTGGACAAAGCATCCGCCACCCAGACGGTGTTCACCGAACCCAAGCAGCGGACCGGGACGATTCGGATGTAGGCGCTGTGTTGGATCCGCTTGAGGCCTGCGAGATCCAGGGCCGGATACGCGTCGTTCTCGCACAACAAGGCGAGCAGGCGCGGTTTCTCCTCGAACTCGTCTGGGATGTCCACCGACTTGATCATCGAGCCGATGATTTCCGGCGAATAGTCTTTGAATGAGATGATCCGTTCGGGGCAGCAGCCCATGCAGATCCCGCATCGACGACAACGAGTGAGGTTGAGAAGCGGCGTGCCCTTCTCGTCCTCGTTCAACGTGCCGAACGGGCACTCCTCGGTGCAGCGCTTACACTGCGTGCATCGCTGCAGGAAGAAGTCGGGATACGACATGTCACCCCAACGGGGGTGCACCGCCGCGCCCTGGCTGGTCAGTTCGACACTCTGTATCGCCTTTAACGCCGCGCCGGCACCGTCTTCCATCGACACGAGCGAATCGTTCGGTGCTCTTACGCACCCGGCAGCGTAGATGCCCGTGCGTTGTGTCTCGTACGGGAAGCAGATGAAGTGCGAGTCGGGGAAGTCGTATTTCAAGACCGGCAGGTCCGGTCCCTGGCGATAGTCCAGGTTCAGAATCTCGGTTCCTTCGAGGTGCCCGAGTTCCTGCACCGTCTCCTTCGCCGCCTCCAGCTGCGCGCCTTCTTCGCCCTTCTCGATGATCGCCTTGGCGTCGGTCAGCTTCCGCAGGCCTTCGCCATCAGCCGCCGTCGGAACCAGCCCGGTCGCCAACACGACCAAGTCGGCTTCGATGCGAATCTGTTCACCCAAAAGTGTGTTCTCGGCTTCGACCTGCAGGTTCCCGCCACCCACCTCCTCGACACCCACAACCTCGGCCTTGGTGAAGAAGATGCCGGGGTCTTCCTGAGCTGAGCGATAGAAGTCCTCGTATTGTCCCGGTGTGCGGATGTCCTTGTACAGGATGTAAGCCTCTGTCTCCGAGTCGAACTTCCGAGCCACCATGGCCTGCTTGATGGTCACCCGGCAGCAGACGGCCGAGCAATACGGCAGGTGGTCTTCGTCACGCGAGCCGGCGCACTGTATGAAGAGGATCCGGCGAGCTGGCTTGCCGTCGCTGGGCCGCGTGATGGCGCCCGCAGCGATCATCTCCTCCATCTCCACGTTGGTGATCACGTTGGGATGGTCGTAACCCAGGTGACCGAGCCGCGAGGCGTCGTAGGGTTTCCAGCCCGTGGCCTGGACGATGGCGCCGACGCGGAACTCCGAGTTCGAGCCGTTGGCTTTCACCGAGACATCGAATTGTCCGGGGCCACCGTTGATCTGCTGTATCGTCGTGCCGGTGTGAACGCTGATCCGCTCGTGACCCTCGACCTCGGCTATGCGCCCGCTGAGATCGACAGGCTCGAGTTCCTGGTAGGGCGGGCTGAGGGGAAAGCGCCAGGCGAACTTGCCTGCCCAGCCGCCTAGTTGCGCCTCGCTCTCCACCAGAACCACATCGTGCCCGGCGGCGGCGGCATCGAGTGCGGCCGTCATCCCGGTCACGCCGCCACCCACCACCAGGATCGTCTTGTCGACTTCCTCTTCGAACGGCTCGGGAAGATCCGCCTTTTTAGCCCGAGTGACGCCCATGCGCAGGTAGTCTGCGGCGAGCATCTGGGTGTCCTCGTCGTTGGCCTCGTGGCTCCAAACCACGTGCTCGCGCAGGTTCACCCGCTCGGTACGGCACCCGTCGAAGGTGAAGTCGTCCGTTTTGAATCGCGGCGTACACGCGGCGACGACCAGTGCGTTGGCACCCTCCTGAATGTCGGCCTTGATCAGCTCGAGACCCGCATCCGCGCAGAGGCACTCGTGCTCGCGACAGAGATCGGCTTCCAAGTCTCCCGTGGCGAGCTCACACAGCTCCTCGATCTCCAGCGACTCGCCGATCTCGCAGCCACGACATATATAGACAGCGACTTTCTTATCCACCCTTCACTCCCCAACGCTTTTCAGAGCCTTCATGGCGACGCCCGTCGCGTCTCTCACGCATGTGGCTACGTCCGTGGGGCGCTTGGCGCATCCGGCCGCCAGCAACCCCGGGTGGTCCTGTTCTGTCGTCAGGAATCCGAACTCGTCCGTCTTCAATCCGCCGTCCACCTGCGTGTCGCCTGTGCCGGTCGGTACCAATCCGGTCGCAAGCACGACGAGGTCGACGTTCTGTCTGACCTTCTCGGTGGTGAGCGTGTCCTCCGCCTCGACTTCCAACGACCCGTCGGAACCTTCCGTAATCTTCGCCACCTTGCCCTTGATCAGGCTGAGCTTCTCGTCCTTCTCAGTGGCGACGAAAAAGTCCTCGAGGCGTCCCGGTGCGCGAATATCGATGTAAAAGACATAGATCTGTGCGTCGGGATACTGCTCGCGAACGTACCGTACCTGTTTGAGCGAGCCAAGGCAGCAGACCCCGGAACAGTGCGCGAGGTAGTTCTCGTCGCGCGAGCCGGCGCACTGTACGAACGCGACGCTCTCCACCCCCTGGCCGTCCGAAGGCCTCTGGATCTTCCCGCCGGTGGGTCCGTTCCCCGAGGCCAGGCGCTCCATCATCAAGTTCGTGATCACGTTCGGATACGTGCCGAAACCCAGGTTCTCGATCTGTCCCGCGTCGTACGGGTCCCAACCCGTCGCCCAGATCACGGCCTGAACGTCCAGCTCGATCGTCTCGGGCTGCATGTCGAGCTCGATGGCATCGTACGGGCATGCTTCCACGCATTTCCCGCATTCGTTGCCGGGACAAACGCTGCCGTCGATGACGAACTGCAGGGGATAATCCATCTCGAAAGGCAGGTAGGCCGCCTTGGTTTGGCTCATCCCCAGGTTGAATTCGTCGGCGCGTTCCACCGGGCAAACCGCGGCGCAATCACCGCAGGCCGTGCACCTCGAGTTCACAAAGCGCGGCATACGCTGGACGGTGGCCTTGTAGTTCCCAGGTCCGCCGCTGATGCTCTCGACCTGCGCCAGCGTCAGACACCGAATGCGCGGACTGGTCCTCAAACGACGGTAGTGGATCTCTAGGCCGCAGGTCGGCGGGCAAAGCTTGGGAAAGTACTGGCTCATCTGAGCCACGCGGCCACCCAGGTAGGGGTTCTTTTCGATCAGCACCACCTCGCAGCCTGCTTCGGAAGCCTCGATGGCTGCGGCGACGCCGCTGATGCCGCCACCGATTACGAGGACCGTGCCCCGCTTCCCGTTTCCGCTCATCATTAACACTCGTCGGCGGCCGCGGCCGCCTTCTTGGCGAATAGTTCCTTTTTGTCGACCGAGCCTTTGAACGCCTCGAGAACACCTTCCCTGGCCTTTACGGTCGCCTCACCGAAAAGGCTGAACCGCAGCCAGAGGAACGCGAAGCGCAGAAGAGCCTCGTCGTCGTAACGCATCTCCTCGACGAAGTCCTCATCCACATCGTACCGTTGCAGAAGCGTGCTCTCGAACACGAACTCCCGGAACTTGTCCAGGTCGTAACACGCGGTGAACATCATATGCATCTTCTTCGGGGAGAGAACCCCACCATCCTCGAAGAACTCGTGGAGAGCCAATTCCTTGTAGGCTTCGCCCCACTCGTCGTACTCATCGACCCCCTGGTCGTCCAGCCACTCGCGAACCGTCCACTCATTCGACTCGTCGAACCCCAAGCAGCCCCCTTCCTGAAGCAGGAAGTAGAAGCGGTCTCCCCTCCAGCCGTCGGGCGTGTCCTTCTGAGCGGCGAGGCCCAAAGGATACATCCGGCAGGGCCACGGTCGGTCGGCGTAGATCCCGCACCCACCGTCGGTCAGAAACTGACAGTTCTTTTCCTCGTCGTCGCTCAGGCGGAGCATGACGACCGGAGTTTTCATTTCTTTCTGGATGGGAAGAAGGGCGTACTTGTCGAGGAACTCGCCCGACTTCATGCCCAGGCGTCGCTTCATGCGCAACACGTCGTATGGTGAAAGAAAAATGTTGACGTCGCTGCAGCACTTATTGAAACAGGAGACACCGGGATGGCACCCGAACCTGAACTTATCGTCGGGGCCAAGTCTGGGGTGTTCCGCCAGGATCTTCTCCTGCAGTGTCTCACGCGGATCTTCGTTGGCCTGGGAGCTTTTCTCGTCGCTCATTTCTCTTCTCCTTCATCATCCTCAACGATCATCTCCCGAGTCGCGGACTCCGACCAAACCGGGATCATCGACGAAGCGCCTGTGGTGGGATTGACCATGAATCGATACGACCCATGTTGGCCGAACTGCTGCTCCATCCACTCCCACCCCTCCCGGTAGTACGAGCAGTCGTCGTTGAAGCAGACGAACAAGAAATCCTCAAGCCACGTGGCGCCGTCCGGGACGTTCCACTTCTTGAGCCGGTGACCACAATGCGGACACTTTCGAGTGACTTCAGCCATGGGGCTCCTCGATCGATCGCGTGTTGCGAGGGCGATCCGAGACGGATCGGTGACCCTGCCGGTGCGGCGTCTGGAAACGGCGCTACGCATGACACTACTCCAGATTGCTAGAGCACCGGGATCTTCGGGCCTCGCGAAGAGTGCCCGAAGATCCCGGCATTCACGAACTACTGCGAGATGTACTTGACGGGCTTCTTCATCATTTCCCAATCGCCCGTGGCTTTGTCATACTTGCAGTTGCAGAAGGCAAGCCAGTTATCGTTGTCCATACTCGGCTTGTCCGACCGGAAGTAGTAGCCCGGCCAACGCGTCTCTTCCCTGAACAGAATCGAACGCATGTGGGCATCCGCCTGGTACATCCGGTGGACGTTCTCCCAACAGCGCATCAACTCGTGCAGGTTGGTCGCGGCCAGCTTGTCGGCGTCTTCCTTCAAGAAGGTCAGCAGCTCCTGGCCCTTCTCGAGCAACTTGTCGCTGGTCTTGAACTGACTGGACACACCACCCGCGTACTCGTCCATGATCTTCTGCAAGCGATACATGAACTGCGTCGGACGAATGTAGTTGGGGTTGATGTCCGGGTCGGTTGTCATGCTGCTGTGCTGCTCGAAGGTCTCCATTGGCTTCAGGATCTCGGCCTTCAACGCGTCGACATCTGCCTCGTTTACGGCTGGTGCATCGGGATTGTCGACGATATAGGAGATCGCCGCCTTGGCAGCGATGCGACCCTCAGCGTGCGATCCGGACGAGAACTTGTGGCTGGAGGCTCCCGACGCGTCGCCCGCGGCGAACATGCCGCTGACGGTCGTCATGTGCGGATAGCCCCAGAAGTACTCGTTCTTGGTTTCACTGGTCTGGAGATCTTCCGGACCCGAGACCCACGCGCCGGACGCGCCGGAGTGCGAACCGATGAAGTACGGATCACACGCCATGATCTCGGATGCTTTCTTCTCCGGCTCGACGTTCGTGGCGGCCCACAGAATCGCCTGCGAAATCGTCATGTCCAAGAAGTCTTCCCAAGCCTCGGCCTCGAGCTCCTTTAACTTCTTCTTCGCCGACTTCTCGTCGGGCGCCGCGTCGGCGATCCGCTTGATCGCTTCTGCGGTCTGCATGTAGATGGGGCTCTTGCCGTCAGCCACATCCAGCATCATCAGCCAGTTTCGGATGTTGGCCGGACGCGGCTTCACCTTGCCGTAAGGCTCCCACTTGTCAAGCTCGGCAGCGTTGTCCTGCATGTAGTTGCCGCCCTCAGCGTTGGTCGCAATCGACTTGAACAGCAGGAACCACGCGCCCACCGGACCGTACGCGTCCTTGAATCGTACGGGGATGAAACGCACTTCCTGGCAGGTCATCTCGGCGCCGCCATAGATCGTAAAGAAGGCGCTGGCGCCGGAGTTGAACGGCGGGTACCACGAGCGGCCGAAGCCCTCACCCGTCGAACGCGGCTTGAATACGTGTACCGCGCCGCCCATAGCGACCATCGTGGCTTTCGCCTTGAATACGTAAATCTTGTTCTCTCTGACACTGAATCCGATCGCGCCCACGCACTTGTCGCCGTTGACCAGCGGATGCGTGATGAAGACGCGCTCGAAGTACTCGCCACCGGCGTCGGCCAGGGCGTTCTTCGCGGCTTCAGCGACGATGACTTTGTAGGACTCGCCGTTGATCATCAACTGCCAACGGCCCTCGTGGACGTAGTTCCCGTCCTGGTCCGTCCAGATGGGCAGACCCCACTTCTCGAACAGGTGAACCGACGAGTCCACATGGCGAGCTATGCTGGCCACGAGGTCCTCGCGGGTGATGCCCATGAGGTCGTTGCGGACGTAGTCGAGATAGTCGTTCAGCGTGTTGTTGCCGCTGTTAAGGTCCACGTACTGATTGATGGCCGAGAGGCCCATGGCTACCGCACCCGAGCGGTCCATGGCCGCCTTGTCCACCACGGTGACCTTCAACCCGTGTTTCTTGGCCCAGTAGGCCGCTTCCACCGCCGCTCCGCACGCGGCCATACCGCCGCCGCAGATCAGCAGGTCGGTTTCAACCGTTACGGTTTCAAAATCCGGCATTTTATCTTGTCTCCCTAGTATTCGTCGTCCGAAAAAGATCCGGCACTCATGCAACCCATCCCGACTACAGCGTCAGGACCTTGTCCATCTTGACCGGGCCTCGCTCGGTGTTCAGGCCGGCCGGCTCGCACATTAGCGTCGGGCTCTTCAGGTCGTCGTCGCCTGTCGGATAATGGTCGAACGGCTGCGCTTTGCCTTCCGCGACGCCCCTGCGGATGGGGAACTTGAAGCGTTTCGGTTTGATCTCCTTGCTCCGGAATTGGAGGGTCCACATGATGTCTTCGCTGCTGCGCATCGCCGTCACGCTGGCTCCCAGCGGGATGAAATCGGCGTAGCCGCGTACTTCGATCGCCTGCGTCGGGCAGATCTTCACGCAGCTATAGCACTCCCAGCACATCTGCGGATCCTGGTTGTAGGCTTTCATGGCCTGCTTGTCCAAGACCATGAGGTCGTGCGGACAGATGTGCTGGCAGGCGGTCTTATCGAGCGCCTTACAACCGTCACACTTGTCCGCAATCACGTAACTCGGCATTTCCGTTCCTCCTGCTCGTGTGGGACGTGGTCGGACACCTCTCCTGAGGTACTGCCGTGTGGCCGCAGGGAGCTTCCCCTGGCCGGATAGCGCCTCCCTGCTGGGGTTGGGTGGGGTTCTGTGGTTTTATTCACGATTCCCAGGCCTTTTGCCAAGGACATAAACGGGTAATCTCACGGCGTTGCGCGAATTAAATCACGATTGGGACCGCAATTCGAGATTTTTGTCACGATTTAAGATGGGTAGGCCAATCACTACGCGCAAGTAGCACAATTTCAAGGCCATTCTCAAGGTCGATTCTGGTCTTCGGAGGCTTTTTGGGGCTCTATTCTGCCGCCGCTACGGGTGGGCCGGCGGTGCCGCGCCTGGGAAGCACGCTCTCATGGTCTACTTTACCAGCCTTCAGTCCCCTTTCCGACCCATAAGATCCGCGATCTGATCCCTTGTTCTACGCGCCCGGCCCGGGTCCCAACCGTCCGTGAATACCGCAATCGTCACGTCGTCTCCGTCCAGCAGCGCCCCGAAAATCAGCTGAGAACGCTCGGCAGATGAGGCGTCACACGCCAATGCCCCCGCTTCCGCGGCGGCTTCGACAACCGTGGTATTGAGGGCTTCGTCATCGGTTGCGGCAACGACCAGAAACGCCGCCGCCGCATGTTCTTTCTGGAAGGTATCCCGAACCCAGCGGACCCGGCCGGCCTCGATCTGCTTGGCCAGTTCCGTCGTTACCTCCGGCGAAACCACCGTCACAACCGCCCCAGCATGTGTCAGGGTGGTCGCCTTGCGGGTTCCGACATTTCCGCCACCCACGATCAGACAGTCTTTGCCCCGGATGCGGAGCCCAACCGGTAGAAACCGTAGTGTTTCCGAGGGATCGGGGGGCATAACTCGTCCAGTTCCGGTGCTCGGACTCAGTGCCCGACGGCCAAGATACCACTCGCCGCCAGCGTCAGAATGAGAACCTCCAGCACAGCCATGGCCACGAAGGCCTTGTCCTTCTTCCGGATCAACGTCGGGATGATTCCCAAGTAGCAGACGATGGTCACCCCGGCAAGCAGGGTGATCCCCAGGAATGTGAGGTAATCCCCCTTACCAAGGAGCTTGACCCAGGCCCACCCGACTATCAGGTGCTCCTGGTGCAGATGGTCCCGGTTTGTGGCTTCCAGGTAATCGTGGACGTTCATCGTCCAGTACTCGGGCAACTGCTCGACGGGCACGGCCGGCGCTATGATACCGGACGTGTAAAGAGCAAAGGTCACCAGCAACAGCCCGAGCCCGATGTACATCCCGACTTGGAGGATTTTGGCGTAGAGCAGTTGTTCCTCGTCGGCGGCTGGGCAGTCAGGCAGGCCCGTCGTTTCCATGTTCCCTCACGTTCGCTACACGATGAACGGCAGGCCCAGTCCCTTGGTGATCGCCTTGGCTCCGGCAAAGAGCAGCAAGCCAATCACCATCCAGCGTACAAACGTCGGCCTCGCGACGCGCAGAATGCGTACGCCGATGAACGAGCCCAGCATGATGCCCACCAGCGATGGTACGACCATCATCGGGATCACAGCACCCTTGTTCACGTAGATCCAGGCGGCGGACGTATCCGTTATCGACAAGAGAAATTTGCTGGTGGCCACGCTGACCTTAAGCGGCGCACCCATGACCAGATTCAGAACGGGGACGTTGGCCCAACCCGCCCCTAGCCCGAACATCCCGGCCATTACGCCGATTACGATGAACAGAAGCAGACCGGGTACCGTGCGATGTACCTTCCAGTTGATCGTCTGGCCCATGCTGGCCTCTGTATACACTCCACAGATCCGCAAGGCTGACGACACGTTGTCAGCCTCCTTCACTTCCGGGAACACCGACTTCCGCGCCGACATCATGAGGACCACGATCCCCAGGATGGTTGCTCCCAATGCCGTCTGGACGACATTCGTCGGAAGCGCGAGGCCGATCATGGCGCCAAAAATGGCGCAGGTCGAAGCGATCAGCGCCACCGGCATCGCCAGGCGAAGACTGGCCAGGTTCATCTTCAGGAATCCCGGGCCGGCGGCGAGTGCTCCGGCGAGAGCCACCAGCAAGCCGCATCCCCGAACGAAATCGAGATGGAAGGGGAAGAAGCCACTGATGATGGGAACGTAGAGGACTCCGCCACCCACTCCGCCCAGCGCCGCGAGAATTCCCATAACGAAGGTCAGCACGAACAGCACAAGCGGCCATACCCACCAAGCCGTCGAGCCGAGGGCTGACGCGGTCGCCGTCAATTCGGCAGCCTGTACGAGGGTAGGATGGAGCAGAAGGATCAAGCCGAGAGGCGCTAAGACAGAGGTGACAAGAAAAGCAACACGTCGTGCGATGGGGCGGCAGGATCTCGTTTCGAGCTTTTGGCCGATCCACGGTCTCTCGGGACCGCCCGCGACAGCAACCTCGAGCCATCGCGCTCCTGACATGCTCACCCTGTTCCTCCTCGCCCCTCTTCCCCTAGCCATGACCGCCTAGGGATACGGGTCGAACCACTCAAGTTTCAGGCGAACCACCTCCACGCCCTCTACCGATCGGGCAACTTCAACAATTTGCTCCCCCATCTTTCCGGAGGAGAGGGCAGGTGCGGCGCCGAATACATCGATTGCTCCGCCGTGCGCTTCGATGCGCAAATCTAGGGCCCGTGTATCGCGGGCCTTGGCCAAGGCAAGCTTGACCCTACACGCCAGGCGGAAATCGAGAAGCTTCGCTTTGACTTCGCCCGTGGCGGTAAAATCCGACTGCTCCGCCGTCTTGGTCACTATGGCACACGCGGCGGGGATCGACAGCGTCTTCAGGTTGATGACCATGTTGTAAAGCACCGGGTCCTCGACATCCTCTCCGTACATCATCCTAACCCAGCGAGCTCGAACGCTATCCACGTGGCGGATGTATTGCTCCGCCGCCGTCGAGTCCATCCCCTCGCTCTCCACTAGAGAACGAACTCGAGCCTCCATGGGGGCGATCAGGCGCACCTTCAGAACACCCGGTAGCCCCGCCAAGAGCACCTGGCCTGATCGTCCATGGTAGATCAAATCTCCACCGGCCACATGCTCTGCCAGGGCAGACTGCACGGCAGCGATGTACAGCCGTCGTTCCGATGACTGACGATTCCACAGTCGCGGCGTACGCTCCATACCGCGGCTCAGGTCCGCCTCTGACACACCCAGATCAGAGGCCGCTTCTTGAACGACATCACGCGCAACCAGCGGGTAGTGAAGGTGCTCGGCGAGGCACTGTGCCATCGCAGTGCCGCCACTTTTGGTGCCCCGACAAATGCTGATGATCGCCATGGTCAGCTTCCTCTCGCCTCGAGAAGCTGCTCACGGCACCCACCGGCAAATTCCTCGAGCCCCTTCTTTACATCGGCGGTTACTTCGTACTGCGGCTGTGCAGCAGCCTCGGCGATGATTACACACGCTGTATCGAGGGAGATAGATTCGAGGTTGACCGTGAGGTCGTAGAGCGACGGATCCTCGACGTCGGCGGCGTACATCAGCTTGACCCAACGGCGGCGTTCCTCATCCACATTCTGTATGAACTCCTCGGCCGCTTTCTGGGTCATTCCGTGGTGCAAAGCTGTCAGCGTCTGAGCGCGTTGCTCCAATGGGGCGATAAGGCGCGCGGCGAGCACACCCGGGAGGTTTCTCAGCAGGAACTGGCCGGCCAACCCATGGTAGACCAGGCGGCCGCTCGTACAGCGTTCGGCTAACGTGGTCTGTACAGCGAGCAGGTACTTCTTCCGCTCCTGGGTCAGTCGAGTGAACAGAGAGGGTCGAGCTTGGAGCTTCCCGCTCAGGTCCTCCACGGCCACCCCCAGCGTCCTGGCGGCCTCCTGGAGAATCTCGCGTCCAACGATGGGATAGTCGAGCACCTGCGCGAGGCATTCGGCCGTCCGCTGGCCTCCGCTCAAGGTTCCACGAGAAATCGTGATAATCGGCACGATTCACCCCTTTTTGAAGCGCCACTGCCAGTCTAGCCCTCCAGTCAGCGGTGTCAAGCGGCAACCGTGATCTCTATCACGGTTGAAGAAGTACCGGCTAGGATGGTATCTTGCTTGCGTCATATCCTTTTGTGCGAGGCCCCACCACGAAGCGCTCGCCTGATGGGAAGCGCTCAACGCACAAACGTGGACCAGAAACCATGAGTACGCCCGACGACAGGGACACGGCGTTCATCGGTAAGATCACAGCCAGCGCCACGCACGAGCTCCGTAACGTCCTCGCCATTATAAAAGAATCCGCCGGCCTGATCGAAGACATCGTCGAATCATCCGACAAAAGTGGACCACACGCCGACAGACTGATGAGGGCCGTCGGTCGCATCCGAGAACAGATCAAGCGCGGGGCCGATCTTATCACGAGCCTGAATGCATTCGCCCACAGCCTGGACCATGACGAGGAGAAGATCGAGCTCAACCAGACCGTCCAGCAGGTCTCGTTCTTGTGCCAGCGGGGCGCCCGACAAAGGAGACAGTTCGTAGAAGGCCAACCCATAGACCAGGATTCTGCGGTATTTCTCAGCAAGCTATGGCTTCAGATGGCGATATGCGCTGCCGTCGAATGTTGCCTGGAGCAGTTGCCCGAGGGGGCGAGGGTGACGGTTCAGCCGGGTCGCGGGGACGCACCGTCCTTGGAATTCATGGCCGAGGTCGGCTCCGAGGCGGTTCCGCTCGCTCCTACCGATGACGCGGCCTGGGCCCGCCTTGCCGAGGTCCTGGACAAACTTGAAGCCTCTGTCGAGAAAAGTGATACAGCGCAGGGCTTTCGGCTCGTCCTACCGGGATGAGCCGAGGCTCGTAGCGGAGACACGTGATGAGCAAGATCAAGCTGCTACTCGTCGATGACGAAGAAGCTTACGTAAAGACGTTGGCCGAGAGAATGGAAATGCGCGACGTCGGCAGTCGCGTTGCCTTGAGCGGCGAAGAGGCGCTCGCGATGCTCGAGGATGAACCACCCGACGTGATGGTTCTCGACCTCCGCATGCCGGGCATCGATGGGATGGAGGTTCTAGAACGGGTCAAGAAGAAACACCCGCAGATAGAGGTCATCATCCTCACCGGACACGGCTCGGATAAGGAAGAGAAGGAAGCTCTAAGACTGGGCGCCTTCGAATACCTGCAGAAGCCGGCTGATACGAGCCACCTTCTGAAGACTGTGAGGTCTGCCTGGGCCAAGAGCCTAAAAGCCACAGTCGAATTCCTCAAAGATTCGCAAGAAGAGTTTGACAAGAGCATGGCGGCGGCCGCCTTCGCAGAAGCGGGCGTGCCCGACATCGCACGAGAGACGATGAAAGAGACGTCTCCCAAAAAAGAGGATGTCGCTCCCGAGATAGCGGACAGCGACACCGATACCGCGTCCAGCACGCTCAGGGTTCTGTTCGTCGATGACGAGGAGGACTTCGTGCGCACGATGGCCGAAAGAATGGAGATGCGCGAGGTCGGCAGCGACGTGGCACTGGACGGTGAACAGGCGCTGGAGATGCTACAAGAGGAGGTCCCGGATGTTATGGTCCTCGACCTCCGCATGCCGGGCATCGACGGCATGGAGGTGCTGCGGCTTGTTAGAAAACAGTACCCCCAGTTGGAGGTGATCATTATGACCGGGCACGGGTCGGACAAGGACGAAGCGGAGGCCCGCCGCTTGGGAGCTTTCGACTACCTTCGCAAACCCGTTGATATCAACAACCTCATGGAGATCGTAAGAGAAGCGGGTCGTTCCCATCGGCAAGCCGCCGATGGAGACTGACCACAGGCTCGACAGAAACCCGTATCGATCATGACTGAGGAAATCACAAGAGGAAGCAACGCACACGAGGACCAAGATCGACTGATCTCCCAGCGACGCTATCGGAAGATGGTTATCGTGGTGGTAGCATCGGTCTCCGCCGTGGCCGTTGTTCCGCTTCTCATCATGTCGGGTATCACCTACCGACAATACGAGGAAGCATTTCAAGCGGAACTCACGCGACCCATGCTGAGGTTTGCAGAAGCCGGGAAAGCGTCCATCGAATCGTATCTCTCCGAGCGCTTGTCCGCTCTCGCCGTGGTGGCTCGAGAAAATTCGGTGGAGGGGCTTCGCGACTCGGGAAGATTGGAAGCTCTGCTCGCCAACCTCAATCAGACCTTCGGCGGTGTCGTCGACCTCGCTCTGATCGACGAGGAAGGGAATGCGGTTGCTTTTGCCGGTCCCCTGGAAGATCGCAGCGTTAGCTACGCGGGCGAGCCGTGGTTCCGAGAGGTGACCGGCCGTGGTGTATACGTGAGCGACGTATTCCTGGGGTACCGGAACCTCCCTCACATGATTGTCGCCATCCTACACGATTCCTCGGAGGACCAGCAGTACGTGATGCGTGCCACGATCGATACCGACGCGTTCCATTGGCTGGTACGCGCCCGATCGGCTCGCCGTCCCGAGCGGGATCCGGTGTGTCGCCGCTGCCATTCGTTGGGAGTGCTTCCGTTCAGCGACGCGTTCATCATAAACGAAGAGCGCGTTCTGCAGAGTTCTTCGCGGCTCTACGGCGAAGTGCTCGACCCGACACCCCTGCCATCGCTTCCGCCCAGCAGGCAGGCCGAGTTGCTGGAAGTAGAGGACGAGCAGGGAGAGCCTTTGATCGTCAGCTACGCGCAGATCGAGCGTTCGCCCTTCACTTTGGTGGTCTTGAGCCCTCGAGTCGCCCTTCATGCAGGTTGGCTGCCCGTGCGGCGCGACCTTCTGCTATTCCCAGCGATCAGCGCATTGCTGATCATGGCCGTGGTCATTTGGGGCTCGATCTATGTGGTTAACAGAATGCGGGAAGCAGACGCAAAACGCGCGGCCCTGTACCACAAGATCGAATACACCAACAAGATGGCCGCCATCGGGCGCTTGGGTGCGGGTGTGGCCCACGAGATCAACAACCCTCTCTCGATCATCACCCAAAAGGCCGGACTGGTAAGAGACCTGATCGAGCTGTCCAGCGAGGCACCCACCAGCGACAAGCTGATGCCCCTGATCAATTCCGTCCTCAAATCGGCGGAGCGCTGTGGGAGGATCACCCACCGCCTCCTGGGCTTCGCCAAACACATGGAAGTTCAATGGGAGAACATCGACCTCAACGTGCTACTGAGAGAGGTCCTGGAGTTCTTGGAAAAAGAAGCCAGCTACCGAGAGATCAAGGTCGAGTTCAGTTATTCCGAGGAGCCGCCTCCTATCGTCAGTGACCGAGGCCAGTTGCAGCAGGTCTTCCTGAATATCGTCAACAATGCGTTTGCGGCGGTCGAGGATGGCGGGCTGATCGAGATAGGGATCGACCGGGTCGGAGAAGAAGCGGTAGCGGTCACCATCGCCGACGATGGCGTCGGCATCCCTGAAGATCAGCTAGGCCACATCTTCGACCCGTTCTTCACAACGAAGAAGGGGTCGGGCACCGGCCTGGGTCTTTCCATTACTTACGGTATCGTGCAGAAGCTGGGTGGGCACATCAACGTGGACAGCAAGGTCGGCGAAGGCACTCGCCTCACAGTCACACTGCCGATAACTCGGTCGCACGCCTAGGAGCGGACCATGGATCCGATACGCGTTCTGATCGTGGATGACGAAGAGGAGCTGGTCAGCGCCCTGGAGCAGCGTCTGAACTTGCGAGGACTCGAGGCCAATGGCGTGACCACGGGCGCCGAAGCCCTGGCCTACCTCGCGGAGACGCCGTGCGACGTAGTGCTGCTGGATGTGAAGATGCCCGGCATCGGCGGGCTGGAACTCATCAAGAGAATCAAGGAGGAGCGGCCAGATCTTCAAGTGATCCTGTTGACGGGGTGGAGCTCTGCCGAAGATGCCGAGAAGGGGAAACAACTCGGGGCATACGACTACCTCATGAAGCCCGTCAAAATCGACGATCTCGTGAAGGTTTTGCTATCAGCCACAGCGCGCGGAGGGGGACAGGGATGAACGAAAGTACCGTCCTCCTGGTGGATGACGAACTGGACTTCGTGGAAGTCCTGGCCGAAAGACTGGAGGCGCGCGGCCTGAGTGTAGAGACGGCTGAGAACGGCGAGGTCGCGTTGGCAAAGGCGGAAAAGCGGGCGTTCGATGCGATTCTCCTGGACATGGCCATGCCCGGAATGGACGGGATCCAGACTTTGACGGGTTTGCTCGGAATCAATCCGGATCTCCAGGTCATTCTCTTGACCGGCCGCGCCACCCTCGGCCAGGCCGTGGAAGCGATGAAACTGGGGGCCCTGGACTTGCTGGAGAAACCCGTGGAGATCGAAACGCTCGTGGAGAAGATAGAAGAGGCTGCGACGAAAAGGTCGTCGCTGAGCGACAAACGCATCGACGACAAGCTGTCGGATATCATGCGCAAGAAGGGCTGGTGAGGCATGGAGGTTATGAAGCGGGTCAAAGATGTCATGATTCCCGTGGAGCAATATCCGTCGGTGCGAGACAACGCCACCCTCCGAGACGCGATCGCGAAAATAGAAGAGGCACAGCTGGAGGTCGATCTTCGGAAGTCTCTACCCCGAGTGCTCCTGGTGTTCGACGAGATCGATGTCCTGGTCGGGACCGTTCGGCGTCGAGACATCATGAGGGGATTGGAACCAAAGTACCTGCTGAGCCAGCCTTTGGAGTACAGAAGGAAACTGTTCGACATCGAGGTCGATCCCAATCTGTCAGAACTCTCCTACGATCGGATGATCCGAGGCATCAGGGAACAGGCGAGCAGACAAGTTAGCGACGTGATGCGTCCCATTGACGCGATTCTCGACGCCGACGATCACGTCATGAAGGCGATCCAAGAGATGGTCGTTCAGGACATCAATCTGATTCCAGTGCTTCAGGAGGGGGAACTCGTTGGCGTCGTACGTTCGGTCGACGTGTTTCACTACTTGGCCCAATTGTTAGTGTAAAGTCGGCCTCGGCTGAGGCCGTTTGGAAAGCCGCCTTTTTATGTCCGATGAGGCGTTACCCGGGACCGTAGCTGCCCCAGGTCGTGCCGGCGCAAGGCCCGGCCGCGCGACCGTTGAGGTCACCCGCCCGAAAAGGCTCAAGGAGCTCGAGAAAGGCGACTTGAAGAGAACCGCCTTCATCGTGCTTGGGCTGGCACTTTTCGCGTTGGTGTATTTCGCTCCTACACCCGACCCCGCGATCGACCCACAGGGCCAGGCCTTCCACCTCACACGTGAAGGGAAAGCGGCGCTGGCGCTGTTCTTCCTCGCCGCGACATGGTGGGTGACCGAGGTCATCCCCATCGGGGTGACCAGCATAGCCATCGGCGTCGTCCAGGCGCTCTTCTTGATTCGCCCCGCACGCGACGCTTTTACCGACTTCATGGACCCGGCGGTATGGTTCATCTTTGGTTCGCTGGTCTTCGGTATGGTCTTCACCAAGACCGGCCTCACCCGGCGGATGGCGTACAAGATGCTCTCGCTGGTGGGAGAGCGGACCAGCATGATCTATCTCGGGTGCTTCGTCATGACGGCATCGCTCACGCTCGTCATGGCGCACACTGCTGTGGCAGCCACGGTCTTCCCACTCTTCCTGGCCATCTACGCTCTGTACACAGAGGAAAGCGAGCCGACGCGATTCGGCAAAGGTCTGTTCATGGGGATGGCCTTCGTCGCCGGTGCGGGCAGCATCATCACGCTGCTGGGCGCGGCCCGCGGCGCGGTGGCCATCGGCTTCTTCCGGGACATCTCCGGCCGCTCGGTCAGCTTCTTCGAGCTGAGCTACTACATGCTCCCCGTGGGCGTGGTGATGACCATCCTGCTCTGGATCTATTTCATGATCTATTACCCACCGGAGCAGAAGACCATCCCCGGACTGCGGGAACGTGTGCAACGCCTGTATGAACGACTCGGACCCATCACGCGCCAGGAGATAATGGCCGTCGTGATCGTGCTGGCGACGATCGTCGTGTTGAGCCTCCGCTCGTTCATCCCCGCGCTGGAACCTCTCGACAAAAGCGCAATTATCCTGGTGGCCACCGTGCTGTTCTTCCTCTTCCGCGTCGTGTCTCTGGAAGACCTGGAGAACACCTCGTGGAACATCGTCTTGCTGTTCGGAGGCGCCATGAGCATCGGCTTCTGCTTGTGGCAGACCGGTGCGGCGGAATGGATGGCGGTCAAATGGCTCGGCTTGCTCCATAACACTCACTGGCTGTTCTTCGTGCTCGGCGTGGCGACATTCGTTCTGATCATGACCAACCTGATCATGAACGTCGCCGCCATAGCCATCACCGTTCCGGTGGCTCTGGTCATCGCGCCTTATGTAGGGGTCGCTCCCGAGGTGATACTCTTCGCGTCGCTGGTCGCTGCGGGGATGCCCTTCTTGCTGCTGGTCGGCGCCGCTCCGAACGCCATCGCCTACGCCAGCAACCAGTTCACCACAGGCGAGTTCTTCCGGGCAGGAATACCCGCCAGCATTATGCTACTGGTCGTACTGGCGCTGTTCGTCTGGGTGATCTGGCCGGCGATGGGAATGCCGGTGCTGCTCTAAACTTCGAGGCCTGTCTTAGCGGCGCAGCCTTTCGACGAAATAGACGAGCGTAGTGCCGGGTGAGATCACGAAGCGCGGTTCTCCCGGACGTTCCGGCGCGTAGTAGCCTGCCTGTCCGTATCCCTGCGCCGCCGGGACGATGATTATACGGCGCTCGCCTTCCAGCAGCTGCCCGACCGCCGCATCGAGGGCCGGTGTCACTTCGGTTTGGTCAACGACATACGTGAACGCTTGCCCCGGGTCGTTCACCTCGCCCCAGTAGGGTAGACCGGTGTCACCCAGGCTCGCGAAGTTCTTGCCGGATAGGGTGTACCCACGGTAACGCAACCGCAGCGTGTCGCCCGCTTGCGGCGGTTCGCCCGAGCCCTCGCGCTCGACCACGTACTGCGCGCCAGACGCAGCCGTGAGCGCGTCGGGCCAGTTGCGCTGAATGTAGTCCGCCTCGGCGACGCGCTTCGCTTCGCTTTCCTGCTCGACGTGGTTCCGCACACGGTCGACCAGCGCCTGAAACTCCGCCGTCGTCGGTCGGAACGCCTCAGCGGCGGCGCCCGAACGTACAATCCGAATGCTGTCGATGGGGTCGTCTTGCTCGATGGCCGTCACGACACCCATGCCGTCAACGACCTCCCCGAACAGCGCGTAGTCTCCATCGAGATACGATCGGTCGCCGAGGGTGATGTAGAATTGATTGTCCGCGCTGTGCGGCCCGGCGTTGGCCATGCCCAGCATCCCGGAGCGCCCGTGACTCAGGGTCGTATCGATCTCGTTGGGTATCGTGTAGCCGGCTTCACCCGCCTCTTCGGAGGCGGGCGCTCCACCCTGGATGACATGGCCCGGAACAACGCGATGAAACGTAGACCCATCGAAGAACGGAACCCCGGGGGGGAAGGCATCGTTCGCGATCGTTCCTTCGGCGAGCCCGACAAAGCTTGCCACCGTCATCGGCGTCCGGTCGACCGCGAGCTGCAACACTATGACGCCCTTGGGTGTGAAAACGTCTGCATACAGCCCATCGTGACGCGCGTCCTGGTCACATGCCACCGTGGACGATAGGAGAAGCCCAGCCAAGACAACGGTGACACCGCGACGTGATCTGGCCGCCGACGGCGGTTCCGCCGCGCCAACGCCAGGGTCAGCTACCATCCGACTTCACCGCCGTCATCATGATTGCCTTCACGCCGAATGCTTCGGCTGAGTTTTGTGTGGACTGCTGACGGAATCGGAAGCGTGGCACCACCGCAGACTTAACCCGGGTGAACCCGGACTCTTCCAGCAAGCCGAACATCTCTCCTTCCAGGAGAGCGCCGCCGATTCAACTGGCCCAAAGCTTGGGGTCGTTGACGATGGATTGAGATAGCTGCTTCGCGCTGACAATGTCCGTGATCGATATCCGGCCGCCAAGCTTCAGCACACGATACATCTCTTCCACCACACGGCGCTTGCGGAACGATAGGTTGATCACGCCGTTCGAGATCACGATATCAACGGACTCATCCGGAACGGGGATCTCTTCCATGCGTCCCTCGTGGCACTCCATGTTCGTACCCGTCGCCGCCGCATGGGCCTGGGCTTTCAAGCACATGGACGGGTTCAGGTCGACCCCGATCACTTTCCCCGTTGATCCGACACCCCAAGACGCGATGATCGCGTCGAGTCCCGCGCCGCTCCCCAGGTCGAGCACGGTCTCGCCCTCTTTCAAGTCGGCTCGCTCGTGTGGGTTGCCCACACCGGCAAAGGATTCCACAGCACCAGACGGCGCGCGGTCGAGCCACTCGGCATCGTACCCGAACTGCTCGGCCGCCTCGCGGCCATGGAAGAAGTGGAATTCGCCGGCCGGGTCGTCGGCGACCTCCTGATACATGCGAATGATCTCGTCCTTCAATACCGCCTCCAGGGAGGCCTGGGCATCGGCGGAATCGGTCATGGTTCACTCCTCAAGGCGAATGTCATGTCCAGCGAGGGTCCAGTTTCCTAGCGTGACCAGGGCGGCACGATCCCGTTCATGCGTGCATAGGCCACCGACTGGCCGACGTGCTCGTTCATGTGAGATAGCAGCTGGAACAACACGGCCCACCCCGCGACCTGGCGTCCGTATAAAGTGGTAATCCCCGTGAGGTCCGACTCGTCCATACCGCTGACCGACCTTCGCACGTGCTCGATGGACTCTTCCAGCAGCGCGACTATCGTCGCCTTGTCGGTGATCGACTCGAAGTTCTGCCAGTCCACGCCCGGCGGGGCACCGACGCCGAGCGACTCCTCCAGGTACAGATAGTTGTAGCGAGCGATGTGCGCGTAGACGCGGCCGATCGACATGACACCTTCGCCAGGGCTCCACGCGTAGAGCTCCGCGGGAATCTCTTGAGAAAGCATGGCGACTTTTCGGCTCGAGCGGTCGAAGTGCCCCGCGAATTCATCGCGATAGTCTTCCGGGGTGCTCTGAGCGATGGCGGAATGTGCGGCGGAGAAAAGCAAAAACGTGGTCAGCACGAGGCCACGGTTCATGGTCCTATCCTCGGTTGGGGCTGCGGTCTAATCGTCCGAGCCTAAAACTGTGGGTGTCGGGCCGCTGTGGCAATCGCCGTCGGTATCCTCACGGTACGCCCGCTCACTCGACGACAGCCGTGAGAATATATCGGCGCAGGATCTCTTCGGGCTGCCGCGTCTTGCCCGTGCGGAAGTTCCCAGCTGTGATCACGACCACGAGATCGAGGGTCGGCACCACGAAGACGTACTGGCCGCCGTTGCCGCGAGCCTCCACGGTCTCGATCGTCCGATCGCCAATCTCGTATGTGTGGTGCCACCAGAGATACCCGTACTGGTGGCCGTTTCGATCCAGAGGAGCAAGCCTGCCGTACCGGCCCCACGACTCCCGGACCCATGCTTCGGACAGGATCCGACGCCCTAGCCAGACACCACCGCCCAGGTAGAGTTGGCCGTACTTCGCCATGTCCCGGGGCCGCATATGCATGCCCCCGCCCGCGTAGACGATGCCCGTCGGGTCGAGGAAAAACTGGTAGTCCTCGATCCCCAAGGGCTCGAGCAGCGTCCGATGCGCGAACCACTCGACCGGTTCGTCAACGACCGCATTCAGGATTCCGCCCAGAATGAGCGGGTTCGCGCCGCCGTATAGTGGTTGGGAACCCGGATCAGCGATCATCGGCGCGTCGAGAGCGAGCTTGATCCAATCCGGACGTCTTGTCTGGGACTGGTACGTGCCTTCCGCGGCCACAGATCGGGAATCGGAATCGTTCGCGTCCAGTCCCGAGCTCATTGTGAGCAGGTCTCGAATGGTGATTTGCGCCTTCCTGGGATCCCAGTTGGCGTACCGCCGATATCGCGGGAAGAACTGCAGCGCCTTCGCATCGGCGCCTTCGATCCGGCCCTCTTGAACAGCAAATCCGATTAACGTAGACGTCACGGTCTTCGAAGCCGAGCGCATATCGTGTCGCGTCTCCCGATCGAACCCGTAAAAGTACTCCTCGACAACCAGTCTGCCCTGGCGGACCACTAGCACACTGTGCGTGAGTGCCATCTCTTCCTCGACGATCGCTCGCACCATGTCTCCGATGACCTCGCGGTCGATGCCGACGTCGGATGGAGTCGATGTCGGCCAACCGTCATCTACAGCCTCCGGCGCACGCTCGACATAGACGGTGTTCCCCGGCTGACGCGGGGGAGCTTCCGGGGCGTCCGGCAACGACGGCACGAGCTCTGGCGGCATCCGCTCGAATGCGATGGGCGCGGACCCACCGGCCGCCATCGCGATCAACGACAGTCGGTTCCCCTCAGCCTCGAGCTGTCCCTCGAACCTCAGCCCCAGGTTCTTCTCGCCCAACCTGACAACGTCGCCGTTACACTCGAGCCCGTACCCCCACAGTCCTGGGAGACGTTGATCGCGGAAGAAGAAATAGCCACCGATGCCTCCGGCGCCATCATCGCCGATGTACAGGTCGAAGCGCAGAGAATCGTCGGCGACAACGAGTGGGCTCCATTCCGTGGCCCACGTCTGCGTTCCGGTGCCCGGTTCTTTCTGCACAGCAACGCGAACGACGGCCGAGGCGTGCTGAACGAACCCGCCGATTCGACCGCCGTCTTCTGACAAGACGCCGTCGAAGGCGAGGGGCAGCTTGGTAGACTGAAACCGAAGTCGCACCCCGTCGCGCCAAACAGGTACCACTTCGGCTACCTGCTTTGAACGGATTTCTGCATCCCAGTCACCGGTCACCCGTTCGCGAACGGCCATCCGCACCCCGAGCAGATCCCGCGCAGGGATGACGCCCGTCCAGGCACCACCCAGATTCTGCGGACAATCCTGTGCTTTAGCGGTCGATGGATAGGTCAGCGAAAGCAGTATGACGCAAAAGTGAGCAGCCGAGCTGAGCCCGGTCGGGCAAGATGTACGCACCATCCGACACCCCTGGTGAGATCAGTATCTATCGACACCGCCCTCTCCGGTCGCTATCGGGCGGAGCTTCCTTCTCACTACGCGTTGGATCCCTGAAGGGTGTCGGGGTTGGCAGGCGGAATCCTACCCCGCTAGTGCCGCCATGGCCTCGATTTCGACCTGAAATCCAAAGTGGAGATCACGCGTAGGTACGACCGCGCGAGCCGGTCGGTGCTCACCGAACATTCTCGCATAGGCGGCATTGACCCGACCCCACAATTCTATGTCTGAGATGTACACGGTGGTCTTGAGGACGCGGTCGACGTCACTGCCTGCAGCCTTGAGGATCTCGAAGAGGTTCGCCAGCGCTTGCTCGGTCTGCTCTTCAATGGACCCGACGCGCTTCTCACCTGTGCGTGGATCGATGGGCAGCTGCCCCGCAACATAAACGATACCGTTGTATACGACGGCTTGAGAATAGTGACCCGCAGGTTGTGGAGCGTTCTGGGTTTGCACCTGTTTGATGGTGTTCATAAAGCTCTCCTACCTACCGGGTTCCACCGGCTGTGTATCAGCGTTCATCAGCTCTATGCCAAAGCGCGATCGGAGGCATCGGAACACCGCATCCTCCGAGGCTAATTCCTGCTCTTTCCGCTCCGCACCGTTCACATCGATGAGACTATGGTCCAACAAAGTGAGTCGACCCCGAGGGGTGGCAAGGGTCGCGAGACGTTTCTGCGTGAAAGTAGATTGGGGAGACGTTTGGTGATACTCACACATCTCGGAGAACTCCAATTGTTCCCGCGGTATCGTGGAGAACAAAAACCGCGGCAGCCAATCCGAGCCTGACTCCCTGTAGTAGAGGGCGTAACCGTCGACGTGGTCGCCGACACGGTACTCGACACCCTCGGCTTCCGATGTCTCATCGCCCTCGAGCGGAAGCGGGTCGCGAACCGAGCGCCCGTTTCCCACATCGGCGAGGTATTCTCGATCGATGGAGACGAGGAGCACCATGTGGTCGAACTCCGGACCAACTTTTCCATCGAGCGCCATGCGCGCCGAAACGCGCGAGACCTCGTAGCCAAGAGCGGCCAGCAACTCGGCGAACAGCCCGTTGCATTCGTAGCAGAAGCCTCCCCGGCGGCGACCAACGATCTTCTCGTAGATCCAACTCGAGTCGAGGGAGATCTTCTGCCCAGTGTGAATATCCAGGTTCTCGAACGGGACGGATTCTAGGAAGGCGTGCTGCAATGACCGAAGAGTGTCGGCAGTTGGCTCGCGTGATCCCGTGTACCGTATTCGACTTAGGACATTGTCGACGTTCACGAAGGTCGTCGCCCACGACGCGTCTGATACAAGCGCTTCATCAGCTGAATCTGGCCAACGTGATAGAGGTCGTGACCCACAACGCCGAACAAGAGGTCCACAAACCGGTAGTTCCCGCTGCCCGGCGCCACCTCGTCCAGTCGCCGCGGGACAAACCCCCGCACCGCCTCGACCAGCAGCTCGTGCTCCGACCGTAGTAACCCTCGATCCGCCTTCCAATGCGCCGCATCCGCGGGCTTGGGAACTGCTGGCCAATTCGCCGGTGACCGAGGGAACGTTCCCTTGGGTAGGGCCTCGATATTCCGGCGCACCGCGTACTTCCAGTACGCTAGGTGCAGCGTCAGCTCCCAGATGGAGTGCCGCTTGGGTGCAGGTCTCCACGCCGCCTGCTCGGGCGTGATGCCCCGAAGGCAACCAGCGACGGTGGCTCCGCCATACCACAGACGTTTACCTGCTGGCGGATCGAGGAGGTTGAGGATCTCACGGAGTCGGGGATTGTCCATTTCTCGATCTCTCCTCGCGGGAACTCTTTTAGCCGATTGTCTTCTCAGGTGGAGGAAGCTCCCCCAGATAGAGCAACTCGACTATCGAGCCAATCTCAGGAATCATGAAGTAGGCGAACTCGGCCGCATCGCCCACACTCCCGCCCTGGATCAGCTCTCGGCCCTGGCTGAGGAGTTCGGATTTTGCCTCGCGCATGGCCTCTAGACTCGGGTAGGCGAGACAGCTGTGGTGAAACGATTCTCCGTACTTCTCGAGATGCTCGGTGTAGACGCTCTCCCCAGTGAGAGGCGCGAGGAGCTCGTAGCTGGCGCTCCCAACCTCAGCCAGCGCCACGCGAAACGAAAACGAGCTCGCCTGGCCACGGACCGTCGACTCGGTGGGTTCGATCGTCCAAATGTTCCAGGGGCCGATCGAGAGCGATTCGTTCAAGGCTCGCGCCGTAATATCGACGTCGTGGACTACAAAGCACGTGTGGTGGAAAATTCCTGAATTTGCTACACCCATGGCTGCCTCCCAGCAGGGGCGAAGGGTTGGATATTGGACTAATACAAGGACGCGAATACACTAATTAGCCTGCGCCATCTTGCAGCCGCTCCTGCATTCCCATCAGGCGATGGCTGTCGCGAAGCCAGCCCTGGATCTCCTCGTCGAGCTCGTTTATATCCGTGATGCGCAGCCGGTGGTACCACCAGCGGGGTGCGACTTCCTCAACTTTCGCGAGGCGCGGAGAGTCCAAAGGGTGGGGCAACGCGAAGCCACAGGTCATCCCCGTCTCGGAGAGGCTTGTGATGCCGGCAAATCGCACGCGGGCCCTGGGGCCCATCCGGGCCTTCCACTCCTCCAGGGTAGCGCGGCCACACGAATGCCACAGGTTCTTGGTGACGAGACTCGCGCCGCACTTGGGACACGTCCAGAGCGGCTCTCGGCGGTTCGCGCTCATACATACCCACCATACAGGGCCGGTGAATGTCACGCAAACTCGAAACGATAACTAGCAGCGCCACGAAGAACGCGCGGCGTCAGGCGGAACACAGCTCGAGAAACTGCTCGGCCTGGTTGGGGCGCATGAACTCGAGCACCTGAAGATGAGCGAACTCAGGTTGCTTCAGGACCGCGGCATACTCCCGGCGACGGCGCCAGTAGGTACGGACAACCCACCAAGGAATCCAGTCTGGGTCCGCGATCCCCCGAAGCGACTCGCGGTTGTCCGAGAAAAGCTGTTCCTATTACGACGCGTCGGAACGTTCGCGATATCGCGCGTGGAAACACGCGGAGAAAAGAGTAGTTGAGCCAAACGAGGGTCGTGGCCCGCGTCCAGATGAGATCGCGGACCACCGAGTAGCTACCGTCGATCACCCAGGTTGGAGCCGAAACCGCAGTCCCCACACGCGACCGGAATTCCTCTAGCGGTCGCGGCGTCCAGTTCGGCCCCCAGTAGAGGGCATCGAGCTCGGTGTGAGACGCGCCCAGCGTGCGACTCAAAGATCGAGCGAGCGTGGTCTTCCCGGCACAACTCGTTCCGACGACCGCGACGCGAGCAAGACGTTCCAGGTCGGGCGCTCTATCGCTCCGGCGGTGGCCCATCGGGATGGCGTTTGCAGGCCGGCGGCTGCTCGACGGTCCAGGAAAGCGACGCGATCTTCCAGTCCCCCTCGATCCGAACCAACGTGGCCACATCCACACCGCAGTGGGACCACTCTCGGTCCACATAGATGTCGTAGGGCAGCCAGACCACGGCTAAGGGACCCGAGATGAGGACCTCGGGATCGAAGCCGCGCTCCACGATGTCGACACTCGGACTATTCGCTCGCCACTCGGCGCGGGTACGAACGGCATACCGCACCTCTCCATCTCGTTCCGCGACGCGCAACGAGACCGCCTCCTCGATCATGAAATCGGTAAAAGCTACCATGTCCTCATTGCTGAGCGCCTCGAGTGACGCTTCGACAACGGCCAGCGCTCGGGCGCGTTCGTCAGCCAACTCCTGCGCTCCTCCGGAGCTCGCCGAAGCGATGCCGACGATGAAGCCCACAAGACCGAGCGGAATGCGCGATAGTCTCACTATTCCTTCTCCCTTTCTTCATTCATCGACGCGAGGTTGCCAAGGTACGGCAGGATCTCATCGGAATAGTACGGCTCCTGCGTTCCCCAGAATATGTAGTCGACCCTAAGGTCGTCACGAGCGAATTCGTAAAGCTCGCCAACCGTCACGCGTTCACCCGTGGCTGGATTCTTATCCTCGAGGTTTCCCCATTGCACAGCGACGCCGGCGACGGTGCTTGGGCTGCGGCCCTGGATGAGTGCGTAACTGTTAACCCGCTGAAACCAGCGATGCGGTAACAGATCGGGACCGCCAACGCCCGCCCCGATGCTGTCCGCGTGCTCATAGACACCCCGGAGGTAACCCTGGTCGTTATCTGGAAGCTCCTCACCGGGCATGAAGTTGGCGTACTGGATCACGTGTGACCGCGGGAACGACTCCCGTGCTGCACTCATCAGGTCCTTGATGCTCTCGTAGTAGTTCTGGTATGTGAACCCCGCGGGGTGAAATTCACCGCTGTCACCGAATCCGATGGACGTCTCCGGGAGATTCAGACCTTCGATCCGCCCATCGAGTTCCTGGCCCAGCACCTGCAGTAGCTTGATGAAGCGGGCGCGCACAGGGGGATCCCACCGCCGCGCCACCCATCCCTCGGCGATCGGAATTGTCTCGTCGTCATCCTCGAATGAATACTGCCGCGCCACACCGCCGCCGAAGGCGGGATCACTTCGGAGATAGTCGGGAACGTTGACGATCTTCTCTTCAAACGAAACATCCTGGAGCTGGACGAAGAGCGCCTTACCGTGTTGCTCGAGGAAAGCCAGGTCCTCGAGAATCGGCCCCAGATCGTATCGATCGCGCTCGGGTTCCAGCTCTGGCCAGGTGTACTTCAGCTGAGCTCCGATGATCGTTTCCGTCTCGAGGAATTCAGTCTCCGAGATTCGTGAACGGTCTCTGCCGAAGTAAATGAAATTCTTCGGCGTTTCGACGTTCCGCGTTTCCGGCGCGGTGCCGCAGGCGAAAGCAGCACCCAGCACAAAGAGCGCGCAGTCGAGAACCTTCCTGAGAGGGCAGTTTATGTCGCTGATCATTCCTTTTCACCGGCGATGGCACGATAGATGACCGCACCAAGCACACCGCCAACGATTGGAGCCACCCAGAAGAGCCATAGTTCAGCTACAGCCCAATCGCCAACGAACAACGCCACGCCTGTACTGCGCGCGGGATTGACCGATGTGTTCGTCACCGGAATGCTGATCAAGTGGATCAGCGTGAGGCCTAAGCCAATCGCTATTCCTGCAAAACCCTGCGGCGCACGCTTGTCCGTCGCTCCGAGGATGATGAGCAAGAACATCATGGTCATGACAATTTCGGTGACCAATGCTGCCAACAAGGAGTATCCGCCCGGCGAGTGGTCACCATAGCCGTTTGAAGCGAAACCGGCTGATACGTCGAAGCCGGCCTTCCCGCTGGCGATGAGATAGAGGACACCACCAGCGATCACAGCACCCACGACCTGCGCCGCTATGTAGGGCAGCAGTTGGTTCGCAGGGAATCGGCCTCCGGCCCACAGGCCGACGGAGACTGCGGGGTTGAGGTGGCAACCGGATATATGACCTATTGCGTAGACCATCGTCAGCACAGTGAGGCCGAAGGCCAGCGAGACACCGAGAAGGCCAATGCCCACGTTAGGCACCGCCGCGGCCAACACTGCGGCGCCGCATCCGCCAAGGACCAACCAGAAGGTTCCGATGAGCTCTGCACCATAGCGTTTCATACTCTCCTCCAGTTTCTGAATAATCGGCCCGCAGATCTATGGGAGACCCGGAAGCTTCCCCTAACCAACAATCAGCAGCGCGACGTAGGGAACAGCGTTGAAGACCAAAAAGAAGATCTTGAACACTCCAAGGAACGAGTACATCACGACGTTCCATGTTTCTCTGGAGCCTGGGAACCACTTCCTCTGCGTACGGTACACCAAATCCGGGGCGAGCCCGTAGATGACCGTCCAGAAGGCCAACAGGCCCCCGTTGATGATCGTGCACCACATAAAGAACAGCGTCAGCGTATGGATATCCATGATGTTCCTTCCTTGTCTGTCAGCATGCGACGGTTAGCGCGCAAACCGCAGCCCGCAGCGGACGCACCGCTAATCTTGGATCGTGAGGGTCACTATGCTAGCCGGAGGCGGAGTGAAAGCCTCGGCTCTACTCCTCGGAACTTTCGCCGTGCGCCGGAACCCAGCCAGTGAGGATTCCCTTGTACAGCTCAGTTGGTGTGTTGCCTGTGGTGCCCAGGTAGATGTGCACCATCATGAACAGGCCGAGCAACCACCCCAAGAACGTGTGTGTCAGAGCGTAGAATAGCCGGCCGGGGACTCCGATTATCTCTTCTGGGATCTTATCCGGGAAGAACATCAGCCATCCGCCGATGACCATCAACGGCAGGATCATGTACATAACGATTGTGTAGCTGATCTTCTGCAGTGGATTGAACTTTCGTTTCGCGCTGTGCGGGAAAGGGTGCGGTTCACCACGGAAGATACCCCACACGTAGAAGCGCAACTGCCGCAACATACCCTCGGTGATATCTCCAAGATTCAGCAGGTAGTACCTGCCATTTTTGGTCAACAAGTTGCCCAGTAGGAAGACGAGGTAATTGAAGGTGAGCAGGATACCCGCCGTGTTGTGAATCACCCGAGAAGCCTGGAACCCCAAGCCCGCCGTTCCCGGCCTGGCGAAGTGAAGCTCGACTCCGGTCCAGATGAGCACCACGAAAAGGATCGCGTTGATCCAGTGCCACGAGCGCAGCCACCACGGATACAGCAGTATCCTCTTCACGACCGTTGACTCCGGGTGGCCACGCGAACCACGCCATGCACGCAGATTCCCAGAAGTGACAGTCCGAACAGGCTCCACATCACACTATCGAGCTTCTTGTTCTGAGTTGCGCCGATCACGTAGTAGTCATTCAGAATCACCGAGTTGACGAACCCGGCTCGCCGATCCTCCTCCGCCTTGTGACGGTACAGCTTGTCCAGTAAAGCGGAGTCCGCAGTGTGACACTCGACGCAATCCCGGACCGCACTTCTGGCCGAGAGGATTAAGTGTACTGTCTGTTCACGTCCCGGTGTATGGCACTCGACGCATCGGGCGGACGTAGCGTGGCGTCTGAGTCGGGGCAAGAAAGAGTGTACCTCGACCAGATGAGCAATAGAGTGCCGTTCGCTTTCCGTTACTCCGTCACCCTCCTGACCGTGACAATCCAGACACCGCCGGTTGGCCTCTGCTATGGCCTCCCGTAGATCGGTCGCCCTATGCACCGGAAGGACCTCGTGCGGGTCATGACATTCGTTGCATGCAAATTCTTCGGACACCAGCCTGCCGTGGATGCTGGCCCGGACCTCGTTGGCGATCCACCCGAAATGGTAGGGTTCACCGCTACCCATATGGCAGGATGTGCAGTCGCCGGCTTTCTGTTCTTCTGTAGCGGTGTGCGGAAATCCTTGGTACCCGGTGGAGTGACACATCCTGCATCCAAGCGAGGCATGTACTGAAGCCGCAAACTGCTCCGTGCGGATGCCAGTGCCGGGGCTTTCGGGGTTCGCGGCATGACATCCCAGACATGCCGCCGTGGCCTCATCGAGCTCCTGACCGGACAACTTGGAGGCCGACGCGCAAATCAACGCAGCCAACACCACAAACGGCACGGATTCGACCGCACGACTCCGCAATCTCATCGCGTCATCTCCACCTGCTTCGTAGGATCTGTTGCTTGGAGATATGATCCTTGAACTGGATCAAGAGATGCTAGCGCGAGAGATCGGAGACTGCAAGAGAAACCCGCTCGCACCACCTGCAACACATCTCGGCTGCTCGGAAGAGACGGCCACAGCTGAGGCGACCAGGAGTTGTGCTATCATTTCGTCAAGGCTCCCTTGGGTACCACCTCATGGATTGGCGTTTCAGCTGCGCCGCACACCGCGCTTACCTGAGTCTAGACGTGCATCTGAACGAAGCGCACGAGCCCGTCTCTCGTCACTTCGCAGCTGTATATCTCCAAGCCAACTCCTTCGCCCAACCCTTCATTGAAAACCAGTGCCGCATCGCGTTCCTGCTGCCGCCGAATATCAGCCAGGGACGAAGTCGGCAGCCGCCGCATGTAGTCGCCGCACACCGCCTCGTCCGGACCGTCCTCAGCAGGACCATGAAACATCAAGATCACTCGCTTGACCCCGTGAGCCGTAACCAGAAAACGACACTCGTTTCGAAGCCGATCAGCACGAACGAACTCGGTACCACTCTTAGCGAGCGCTCCCACACCTCCCGGCACGTAGAGGCGATCGAAGTGGTGGATGTCCAAATGGCTCTCGAGGAACTCATCGACTTCCTCCTGAAGTCGCCCATCCGAACAAGCGACCACAAGCGTCGTAGGCCGTTGGGCGTTCCACTGCCGTTGCGTCTGGAAGACCTCCATGACCTCCAATCCCTGATTCAGTGACCGCCCACTAATGCTCGAGCCGTGGACGGGCGGTTCTTAATGGTCGATGTTGCCCGCGAGCGTGAAGCTCAATCTGCCGTTACGGAACCTGAAGCGACAAGAGGAGCACCAAGATCGCGTGGCAGCGTCTACGATGGCTCATCGTGCCTGGTAGACGCGGAGAACCACGGGTGCGAGCCGAACTGATTTCGAGGCACCGGCTCGCCGCGGGTCACGTACCACTCAACACCTCTCACTACGGACGACAGGTATCTTCGCAGCAAGGGACGAAGACGCAACGCATGTGGGGGCCAGCGAATCACGATAGGGACGCCCTGAAGAACGTGCGGGTAGACCGCTATTCTCAGAGTGCACTCTTGGTCATGGGTCGGCGCGATTCGCCACGATACGAATGACGATCGCCCACCACGTCTGCCAATCTCGAGGTCGTAGCCGATACCGTCGATCCATCGACAGAAGCGGCGCTCGAAGACCCAACCGCTGAGGTAGTGAACCTCATCCCGCGACCCTGCGCCGGGCCACTCCTCGACAAGATTCTTTTCACAGAAGGGGTGGCACAGCTCGAGGTTGCCCGGCATCGAGACCGCCGCCCAGACTTTCTCGGCTGGAGCCGCAATCGACTGTTCGACTACAACCGGCCACTTGAACCCCGGCTTGGGTTCTTCGAGTTGTGGAATGACAGCCTCCTGTCCGGGCTCCACACCTTGGGACGACGGCTATCCGAAGCTGTCCGACCTCGGATCCCAGAAGTCGCCGTCCAAACCGAAGCCGGCGAAAATCTCGCGCATTTCATCTGGCTGAGGACGCCGAGAGTTCTCCTGTAAGCGCGTCGAGTACCACGTCGTGGCGAGCGCCCAGAGTTGGTCCATTCCTGCAAGCGGCCGCATCGGGTGCCCGTGGGTCTCACACCATTTCCGAACGAGTTCTTCCGACCGGAAGAATAGCATGTTGTTTCAAGTGAAGACGATGTCGTCCCACCATCTCGCCGCTGGGACGAGGCAGTAGAAGAGCCACTCAGAGGGTCCGGGACCGTCAACGCCCACCTCCAGGTTCAACGGCTCGCCCGAACCTTCGCATCGAGAGTGGACTGTCCCAGGCCTACGCAACGCCGCAAGCACGCCAAGAGCATCCCATGCACAGTTCGCGAAGTAGCGAACGCCGTCGGACTCCACTACGTGCTGCGTGGGGACACCCGAGAAAGGCGACGCCATGCGGATTGACGACCCATCTTCCTCGAGGACAAGCATCCGCAGCGCGCTAAGCCGCCCGTATGCGTCGACGACACTTCTTTCGTCCGAACCGACACGTTCCGCGATGTCTTCCGGCGCGGGCGCCTGTCCCGTTTCGGCGAAGTGTCGGTAGACGGCCAGCTTTACCTGGAGATCAGATTCCACGATTCCCCCTCGAGCTGCTTCCCGTCATTTCACGATGTCGAACACCTGCAGGTATTCGATGTCCACCTCGTCGCGATGGATACCGATGATGTAATTGTCACCAATCTCCAGGATTTCGACAGGCGGAAGTGCCACGACGCCCAACAACGCTCCGTTGGCGTCGAACACGAAATGGTCAACCGACCCCGAGGCCGCACTCGACCGGCTCGCTTCCACCCAGAGATTGCCGACAAGATCGAGCACGATCCGAAAGTAATACGGACGAGCCGCCGGAACAGGAGCCTGTGCCAGCACCTGGCGAGCAATGTCCTCGCTCATCTTCTGCGCCCACAGCGCCACGGTCGTTTCAAGCCAGGCTTCGACCTCCTGCTCCGTCACCGGTGCAACCTCCGAGGCCCAGCGAATCACGGTGCGTGACGCATCGGGGCCGAAACAGGCGACCTCCGGTCTCTCCTGGTCACCGATGCATACCCTGGACAGCGCAGGCTGCACGGCGATCACGGTCGTCTTTGCAAAGGCTGGGGCCACAGGCGAATAACCCCAGGGGCCTCGCACGCTTACCTGCTCGATGTCTCCGAAGAACATCAGCGTGTCGATACTCGATACATCCGCGGAGACCCTCAGGGCCCCGCTGCGACGACGGGACACGCCGGACGGTATGGCCTTGCCCGCCTTTTCAACCAGGCGGACCAACACTTCTTCGTCTTGTACGAGTTCCCCCGTCCCCGGATAAAGAGGCGGTTCGATCGCCTTGGCGATCCGGCTGCGGTCAACCGACTGTACGCTCGCCAACTCGCCGGCGGAGTCGAAACGCGTGATTCGATAGATGGCGTCGTCCCACACGACCACGGTATCAGAAACGCCGACCAATACCTGGCTGGGATTCCGGAACTCACCGGGCCCAGATCCGGTCCCGCCAAATGCTCTGATGAACGTGCCTTCATCATCGTAGTGCCGGATTTCGCGGGTCCCTCCGTCAACGACTATATAGTCTCCGTCGGACCGACGAGTCGCAGCGGAGACGTTGAACAATTCGTATTCCTTGGGTCCATTGAAAACGCCGATCGTTACCTGGGGCTCAGACGGTACCGACCAGGCGTCGCCTGCCCCCCATCGAGGCTCGTGGCTCACGACGATCGTCACCCCAGCGCTGTCCGTCACCTCTACCGATGTCGACGAACCGCCTGCCGGCGAGCACGCGCAGATTGCGGCTGCCGCCACGAGTGCCAGACCAAGTATTCTCATTCCCCTCTCCAACGAGAATGGCACGTTCTAACCCCCGCCCGGATAAACCGATGCGGCGATGGCGTCGATCCCACAACCCTCGTCACGAATCTCGTTCCAGGCCGCATCGGGAACGGGGTCCCACTCCGATTCCAGCTCGATCAACCAGCGCCGCTCGAACTCGGGCGGATCCAAGCCCAGTGTGCTCGGGGCACCCGCCAGCCCGCTCTCCCAGACTTCGCGCACCGCTTCGATGCCGCCCGACGCCGCGACGAACTCGAACAGGCTCCCCGCCTGCAGATAGGCCACGAGGTCGTCTTCGGCCCGGAACGAACCGAAGAGTCGATCCATGTCGAGAAGAATTTGCCGATCGTACATGGTTCGAACCACCCGGCCGACCGGGTAACCGGCGCAATCGCCATCCACGAACACCGCTACGCCCTCCAGCGCCGGGGCTTCAGGCGGACCCGGCTCGCCCCAGACGGTCCGAGATATCACGTGGGCGATCTCGTGATGCTCAAAGGCGCGCCACTCCTCTGAAAAGACCAGCGCGACCATATGATCCTGCGAGTACGACATTCCGGTGACGGGATAGCCGGTGAGGCGCTCCATGTCGCTGCGACTTTCCACATAGAAGACATCCAGGGTCGGTCGAAACTTGGAGATCCCCAGCCTCCCAAGAACGTCACTCCTCGACCCTTCAACCCGCTGCACGAGAGCGCTCGGATCACGGCCCGCGTAGGTGTCCTCCAGGTAGTGAACTCGAGCGTTGTCACTTTCAATCGTTTGGAAACGGTAGCCCGATGTGTTTTGGAAAGCGCGAGCGCGCTCCGACATCTCGGTGTGAGCCGGACCCGTACACGCCGGCGCTGCGGCGAGTACCAGCAGGACCGACCCGAGTGTTCTCACCGTCACCCGCCTTGAGGTTGGGTTCGCCACCGGCACAGTGTGGCCGTGATCTTACTCGTCGCGGTGAACAAGGTTGGGTGAGAACGCGGGAATACACACCGCAATGTACTCAGCGCCACCTGACTGCGGAGTGCTGTAGCGCACCCACTCACCAGAGCGAGTGTGCACGGCCTGGCCAGCGCGAACTTCGATCACACCAGACTCGTGTTCGACATGTAGATGTCCGGCCAAGACTACCGTGATCTCCTCGAAGTCGGGACGCTGGCCTGGCTCCTGCCAACCCTCGGGAGATACCATCCGAGCAACGCTGCTAGTATCCCGCGCGGTATTCGCCTGGCCCACGTATTCCTCGATCTTCTTGGGCTTGGTGCCCGCAGCCTCGATGATGGTCGGCTTGTCGATCAGACTCGGCAAAGAAAATCTCCTGTTGTTTCTACTGTGTCTCTCCAGCTCGCGCCGCCCCCGAAGGCGTTTCGCGGAATTCGAGCCAGATGCCATGCGTGAGGCTCGGCGGGAGAAACACGCTGCGTCCGTTTTCTGCCTTCACTTCGGGCAGCGCACTAAAACCGCCTTCCGCCAGAACACCCATGAGAGAATCCAGGTTTCGTGTCCGAACGGTTGCCCCGATGATTCGCCGGCCCGGCACCCGTTGCTGTTCACCCGGCAGAAAGACCACCTGCGCCTCCTGAAGCCTGGCTACCGGAACACTCAGAGCCTCAGGGACGTGGACCTTCTCTTCGACAATCTTGGCACCGAGCCTCGTCAAGATTTCGCGTTCTAACGAAAAGTCGTCGCTGGCTAGCCAGACCCCAACGAGCCCGTCCCCGCCATTGGCATGGCTGAAATGTTCAGGCCGATCGGTGGGCGAACGGTTGCGCCGACCAAAGAAGATGTACCGCAGTCCATCGGTTTCGGGAAAAGCCAGCAACCCGCCCTCACGGCGAAACGCCCTCCCCATGTCCTCGAGCTGTCTAGCGACACCGTCCAGATCGGGCGCGTAGAAACCCACAAAGGCCGGCCCGTCGCCCGCCGCAACGTGCTCGAGATACTCGCTCGTCTGGGGATCCCGGGCCTCGGAAACCGTGACGAGCTCGATTTCGCTGCCATCGGGAAACTTGATGTGCTGATTCCGAATGCCGTTTTCGTGCGCCCTGCCCGGCTTGAGGGTAAAACCCAACCGACGGTACCGCTCGGCCGCACGATCCAGGTCCTTCACCGCCAACGGTATGTGATCGAGGCCCAGTACGAGCGGTGCGTCACTGCGCGAGGCCTCTTGCGACCATCCAAGCGTCACGGGATCAGCCGTGGTCAACAAAAACAAGGTCAGCAAGACCCTAGTCATTCTGAGCCCCATCGCTCGTTCCCATGAAGGCGCACCAGCGAGCTCTATCTAGAGGCCAATACGCGGTCCAGGATCCGCTCGCTATGACCCTCGAACACGTTGTACTCACCCGCGAGCACCGTGACCACGAGACGCTCGGCCGGGAGTATGAAGAGGCGCTGGTTCCCATTACCCACGCCGGCAACGACCCTCTCGCCTGATGGCAGGTCGCCCACCCACCACTGGTATCCGTAGCCCCAGATGCCCCCGCGACTCCAGTCCCCGATCTCCTCGACATGACGGGTGATCGAAAGATCGACCCATTCTTCCGAGACCACTTGACGACCACGCCACCGGCCGCCGTGCAGGTAGAGCGAGCCGATTTTGGCCAGGTCGCGAGCTCGAAGTCGCAATCCAGACATCGCCGCGGGGTTGTCGGGCGTCCAGTCGCCGGGACCGAGCCATTCAAACTCGGTTACGCCCAGGGGCTCAAGAAGATTCTCGCTTGCGAACTCATCGAGTCGCTGGCCCGTAAGTTCGGAAATCACGCTCGCGAGCACCTGGGTAGACCCACCGCTGTAGTACCAGGTGCTTCCTGGCTCGTGCTCGATTGGCCGGGTCATGACATACAGCGCGGGGTTTCCGGGCTGGTAGAGTCGAATCTCATCGTTCATGGGGTCCGTGTACGGGACAGTCATCTCGTTCCACTGCAGACCCGTAGTCATCGTCAGGACCTGATGCAGCGTGATCGCTCGCGCATCGGGCTCCAATGCCAAATCGGGCAAGTAAGCGGCCAACGGCCGGGCCACCGCTTCTCCGAAATCGCGGTCCAGGGCGATCCCAAGAAGCAACGAGGTCACGCTCTTCGAAACCGACCGGAGATCGTGCAGGCTATCCGGCCCGATGACACGGGCGGGGATCAGCTCGCCCCATCTTTCATCGGACCCCGAGAAATACCGCTCGAACACGAGCGCACCATCGTGCTCGATGAGGAGAGCATGTGTATTGGGGAACATCCCCGTCTCGATGTCGGAGGCCAGCTGATCCAGAGCCGCGTTCTGGAAGCCGGCTTCGGCGGCTCCGCCCAGCACCCAATCATCCGCGGCGTCCGCAACTGACCGTGGTTCGGACCCGGTGCACCCGCCGAGCAACAGGAGCGCAAGCACTGTGCGGCGGAATCCTCTACGGGTCTGTGTAGTCACTATTCCGGTTCTCCAGGCACCGCTGTGCCCCAGTAATTGAAGCTAGCCGGACGCCAGCCGGGTATGTACATGCTATCGATGCTACTAATCCGGAACCCACCTTCTTCAATGAGTTCAGGAATCAATCGGTTTAGGTGGCAGCCTCCTCCAAAACGTCTCCATACGGGATTCGCGACACTCTGCCACCGGCGAACACTCGCGTCCGGTGCGGCACCGTGCTCGCAAAAGATCAGTTGGCCGCTGGGAGTCAGTACGCGAGCCATCTCTCTGAGTGCGGGCTCCGAGTCCGGAATCGTGCATAACGTATACGTCATGATAACTGTATCAACACTACGATCCTCGAGCGGAATTTCATCCGACGGGACGTCAAGAAACTCCACATCAAATGCGACCGAGCGAGCGGCGCTCTCGGCAAGCTTCAGCATCTCGTGCGACGGATCGAGTCCCCAGAACTTCTTCACCCTATTGGCATCATAAAAAGGCAAGTTCAGGCCTGAACCGATCCCGATCTCGAGAACACGCCCTCGGGCCAAAGGCACGACCTTCGCACGCTGCCGCATGCTGGGTTTCGTGCTGCAGGTATAGTGCACAAGCTTCGGGAGAACGTACTTGCTGTACACGCCCATCGTTTTGCCGGCTGGTTACTCCTCGCGAGATTCAGGCGGTGGCGCATAGAGCGAAAATTCGGGACGCTCACTGCTTCCGGTGAGCGACACCATCTCGTAGCGAACCCGACCACCCCCGGTTATCGCCCACTTGGGAACGCGGAGATTTCCGTACCGCTGCAGCGGACTAAAGCTATAGCTGTACTGGGTCGTCGCCCAGACTACCGGCTCTTTTCTGGTGTTGAGAAGGATCCAGCCGTGGATTTCGTCATCCGGACCGCGGAACTCTAGAGCTGTAAGGCCCGGCATATCCTTCATTGGACCGAACTGGACATGATACAGGCTATCGCCTCGGGCGATAGCTCTCGCCAATCGGTAGATGCTGTACGGAGCGCGTTCAGCTGCAAACGCTTGTTAGGCCGCGACATGAACTTGAGTCATTAGGAATACTACCCGCAGTGTCTCACATGCTGCCCCGTCTCTATACTTGGCCGGTGTTGTGTGAGTTTCTGTACTTCTGAGCCCTGCTCGCCCTGAAACCACGGAACAACAAGAACAGACCTATCACAGTGATCGTGCCGGCGAGGAAGACCCGCCAGAACGTGACACCGACTCCGATCATATTCCACCAGTTGAGGGCAGCAGAAGCCAAACAGAGCCAGCCTGCCGCGAGAATCACAACCGAGCGACTCTTCCCATTGCTTGCCATCCGTCTTCCTCCAATTGCTTGCCGTCGCGGCCTAGCTAAATCTTAGACGGCATCATTCACTCCAGTCCGGTATGCAACATACGCACGATCTTCGACACATGGGCTTGGGCGGCCGCATACGCCTCCTCAAGCAACCGTAACCGAATGATGCGGGTCACGAACATCGACTCCATCGCAACGCTCGAGAGCAGGGTGGCAGCATCGAGGTCGAACCGGGTTTGTGGAATGTCCAACCAGTCGAGGTTGCTCGCGACCCGGGATATCGGGACTCCGGCTTGGACAAGGTAGTCTTGGATCTCCTCCTAGCACGAGGAGCTCCTCGTTCGCGGCGATGCTCTCCCGCAGCCTCGGCCACTCAGCCAGCAAGGCCGAGAGCGAGTCACTTTGAATCAGGGACAGCCCACCGGACGCCAGAAGAGCTTGCAAGGCTCCCCCCGCCGACGCGAACACGCCCAGGTTGAAGCTGTCATTGATTAGACCAGCGAGGCTGTCCGCGGAAACGCTGGATGGCGAGGGTCCGGTAAGGCGAAGGATCTCCTCTGTCGCTCCTCGTGATCTTGCGACCGCCGAGAGCTGGGCGTCCAGCCCCAGACGGACCACCTCAAACTCGGCAAGAAGGGCCGCAAGGTGGTCTTGCTCCTGGCGTTGCTCCGCAAGTTCCTCCCACCACGCATCCACCGCAAACGCGATTATGATCGAAACGACGATCAACACGACATCTCTCGTGGCATCGCGCCACGACTCGGCGAACCTAGCAAGAAACTGTGACAAGTCCTTCCTGCCTTTATCGAGATGCCGCCTAACGTTTATGCGTTTCACCTGCGCGGCAACGACCACGCCCTACCTAGAAGGCGGCCCGACCGGTGACCCCGAGTAAACGACAATCTAAGGCAAATGATGCGAACCGCCGCCGCGTCAACTGCAAACGCTGGTTAGGCGGCGCGACTGGCACGGCAAACATGGAATGTTGCTCACGAGTCAAAGGGATTCTCGTCCGCACTCGGGCCGTAGATCGCTGGCACCGGTACCTCCAGCTGCCGGAGGTACACTGCCAGCTGTCCTCGGTGATGGTACCAGTGGTTGAAGATCAGCGACCGCACCAAAGCGATACGCGGAGCCGCAAGGATCTCCCGCTTTCCCTCAGTGGCTCGCCATACCGTCGTGGCTGCTTGGTCATCAAGTCGACTCAGCCACTCCGCAGCAGCAGCGGCACTTGCTTCCAACGCTGGTATGAGGTCGGCGGCTGAGGATAACACCGGAGCCTGATACTCAAATCCCTCGAAATCGAAGGTGTCTTGAGAGAGCAATTTGGTGAGGTCACCGGGAATTGTGGCAACGTGCAGGGCAAGTTCCCCAAGCGTCATCGATGTGGGGTGTGGCCTCCACGAAAGGTGCCCGTCGGGGACCCGCTCAAGTATGCGGCGCGTCGATTGCGCCTCCTCCTCCAACTCCGCCAGCAACGGTTCTGCTATACGACTCATCATATCGATCTCGGCTTTCTGTAGCGAAAGGCTTAGCCGTCTTACCCGCGCCGCCTAACGGATTTGCGTTTCAGCGGCGCCGTGATGGCCTATCGGCGTCGAACGAACACCCATACAGAAGAGTCCACCCCGATGCATAGCGCGTCCGCTGCAAACGCTTGTTAGGTCGCAGCCTTGTGGCCATCGCGGCCCGTATCGTCCGCAGATGCAGCCATCGCGCTGACTCTCTTGTATGAAGGATCGGGGTCGAGCGAGTTCACGTAATCCCGGAATCGCTCGGAAAACGCTGACGGTCTCTGGACCCAGTATTCCTGCACCCCCGGTGCGGTGAGGTATTGTCGGGCCTGATAGTCCCATCCCCGCCACAGGTCTGGATCCATCACGCCTTTATCCCCCTGGTAGTGGAGGTCTTCGACTGCCTTGATGAAGTTGAACATGATCAGAGCGAACTGGATTCGTTCATTCTCATCGAGGCGTCCCATTCCCTCGACGCCGACGGCGAAGATCCGCCCCAAATCGGGGTCGGCGAGAATCATCGCAAACCAATCGCGGATGGTGGATGCGGCTTCCTTAGTCGCCGCAGCGCGAACCGTTCTCGTGTTCTGTCGGATCTGAACGGCGACGTAGACGAGGGACGCGACGACGGCAGTCGCGCCCAGCAGCTCGGCTATTGCTCCTACGGCATCCCAGTTCATGAAGTCCTCGTGCTGCGACCTAACGGCTTCGGCACCAGCTGCGGCGCGAAACGCCGACAGCTGCATGCCGTTGTTAGCCAGAGCCAACGCTTGTAGCGAAATGGGCTACAGCTGCAGGGTAATCCACTGTGACCCGGAAGAACCTGAAGACGTTGCCACCCAACGCGCCGTCCACCCGTCGATCCATCCACTGCGACATGAATTCGTGAAAGTTCGCGTCCGGACGCTCCACGAACCATACAGGGCCAACTTTGAGACCCGCGATCGACACTTCGGGTACCTCGATCATTGTCATCCCCTCGACTTTTTCATCGGCATCGGGGACGACTCGCCAGTCCGGATTACGTGTTCGCCAGCGATTCAGAATTTCCGTGGTGATGAAACTCGTCGCTCGCGCATTCGCCACGCCGCCGCCCAGAAGACCGAGGGCCTCGGCCGTAGGATAGAGAGTCGCGCCGGTATCAAACAGCATTTCTAACGTATCCCCGTCCACTACCGTGCTGATGCGAGGAAAGGAGAGTACGCGCGCTCCCGTGGAGTCAGTGCGAAACCCCAACTGGGCTGTTCGGATCGCAGGGGTCAAGCTGGGTGCCGACTCGTGTAATAGCACCTTCTGAGACGGGTAATCGAACGTCCAGATTCGGTCCGCGAACCACGCCTGGCCGAGCATTCCGTCGTAGCTGCGATCGGTGACTCCATCCGGCCTGAAGATCGGGAGGCTGGCATCCGGCGTTCCAAGCGGCTCCGGGAAGGCCACATCGAGGGCAAGATCGCCCAGGCGGACACCTGCTGAATCGTTCCAGTCGATCCGGTCCAGCGCGTGGCCGTATACGAACAGGCCGCCACCGGTGTCCGTGTACAGCACAAGCGTATCCCCTTCGCGAATGGCGAGATCGAGAAAGATCCTGTCCGCTTCGAATCGCGCCGGCATTTCGACGACACTCTCCAGCTGCGAGGCGGTGCACCCCGCTGTCCACAATACAAAGCACACGCCGACGCATCCTGACAGCCGTGTTGAAGCAGCCCCTGACTGTGTCATCCAAACTCTCATTTCCTCACCATTGGACAGTGGTTTCGCCTAAGATACAACGAATTATCCGAGTGGGGCCAGAAGTTTGTGAGTTGGGATTGCTGCGAGCGAGGCCGCATAATCTGTACGCAGGATAAGGACAGCGCAGGATGTGGACCCGGAGACTAGAGAGCGTCCGCCGGGCTGCGCACGCCAAGACCTCCCCGGCGTTTCACCTGCGCGGCAACGACCGCACTCCTCTGAGGAAACGGCTCGGCCGCGCAACACGCCTGAAAAGAATCTGCGGCCGTTCAGCCTCCGCCTTCGGCTTCCCGGATCCGGGCCGCCTGACCGGACAGGAAGCTTCGCCAGCTAATGATTCCGTCGTCCCGTCCCACACGCACGATGACCAAGTCCAGGTCCGGCACCACGTAGACGAATTGCCCGAATCGGCCCTCGGCGTAGAACTCCGCCGGGCCGTTCTCCACTGGGTTGATCCACCAGAAATTCAGGTACCGCACGTTGGGTTCAGAGACACTGTCCGCGGCCACGGACGCCTCCACCCACGCATCGCTGAGAATCCTGCCCGACGGCCCTACCCCGTTCCGCAGAAAGAGGCGGCCGAAGCGGGCGAGGTCCCGGGCTCGCGCGTTGAAGCCACTCTCCATCTTCTCGAAACCATGGGTGTCGCTGTCGAGGCTCCAGGACGCATCGGCTTCCGTCCCCAGGAGAGACCAGATCGTCTCGGAGAAGAACTCACTCAACGTACGGCCGGTGGCTCGCTCCAGTGCGAGGCCGACCAGCAACGCGTTGAAGTTGTTGTAGTGGAAGGTTCGGCCGGGTGCTTCAGCGATCCTGCTCTCCAGAGCAGCGCCGCGGAGATCCGGGGCGTAGTACGTTCTGGCGTCGTCAGACCACGGCGTGCTGGACCCGTCGTAGGCGAGACCCGACGCCATACCCATGAGGTGCCCGAGGGTGATGCGCGAAAAGCCGGGATCCCTCTCCTGCAACTCGGGCACGTACTTTGTCACGGGGTCCTGCAGACCTCCGATGAGGCCGCGATCCACCGCGGCACCGACCGCTGCGGAAAGCACGGACTTGGAGAGAGAGAAGGTCGTGAACAGTGTCTCCTCGTTCTTTCCGTCGAAATACCGCTCGTGGATGATGGAATCGCCCCGGAGCAGGAGAAAACCCCAGGTGTGCTGGGCCGCGAGGAACTCGTCGAAGTCCCAGGCCACTGTGTCCCCGTCCGAGACGACCCGAACGGAGTCGAACAGGTAGTCGTGACCCGACCCCTGACGGAGAGGATCGACGGTGTCGCCTCTGGGAATGGGTCGGGAGGGGAACCGGTATAGGTCACCGACATCTGCGTCGAGCCACGTAACGGCCCGGTAGAGCTGGGAGCGTTCTCTCATCCAGTCTCCGCCGATCACCATCAGGACGGCGAGCCCTGCCGTGACGAGCAATGCCCATCTCGCGTAGCCGCCGAGGCGTTTGGTCCGGTTCGGTTCGTAGTACACGTCCCTCTGCTCTTCTCGCCAGGCACCCGAGCTCATGGCTCGAACCCTGCCCGGAGGAGGGTCAGCACGGTCTCCCTCGAAGTGTCCTCGTCCAGGTCTGCGGAGTCGGGCCTGACGTGCCGGTGCATGGCGAAGAAAGCCACGTTTTCGCCGATGACGCGGACGGCGGTCGCCGGATCCGGATACCGTCGGACCTCCCCTTGTTCCATTCGTCGGGCGAGCCAGGCCACACCAAGTCCCAACAGCTCCCTCCGAAACTGCAAGTAGAAGAGCATATGGAGCTCCGGCCAATCCTTGGCGCACCGCTCCAGAAGCTCGATGGCCTCCCAGTACCGAGCGTGCCAGTCCCACACCTCTCTTACCACGATGTCGAACTCCTCCATCGCGTCGACTTGGGGCCGACCGCCCTTGGCAGCCTTTCGCAACTCCGGAAACGGGGAGACGTCCCGCAGCCGCCCCCACATCCATTCCACGAGGTCCGGGCCCGCCGTCGGCTGGTAGGGGAGTTCCTCCACGGCCGGTAGGGGCTCACCGAACGCCCGCCTCAGGACGATTTCGAAGAGCGCCTCCTTGTTGGCGGCGTAGAGGTAGATCGTGCCGGCGCTCAAGCCCGCGCGCCGAGCGACCTCCTCCACCCGCGCGCGCCGGTACCCCAGCTCCAGAAACGTCTCGCTGGCCGCATCGAGAATGGTCCCGAGTCGATCGGCGGTCTTGGCCCTGGATATCTCAGTCGCTCCTGCGGAGGCAATGGCGTCGAGCGGGAATCACCGAACCTCCAGGCGGATGTCTCCGACTATGGTTTCGAGGGAGATCCGGTCCCGTCCGAGCCCGGCGTACTCGACCCTGTGGCCCGGGCCCGGCGAACTTCCGCCTCTCACCGACCCACCGTCGATCACCAGATCGACGTTGCCGACCTCGGACGTCATGCTCACCGGGCCCACCGACTTGCTTCGGGTCCGGACGATCACGTCGCCCTTCTGGATCCGAGCCCGGACGTCCCCGCCCGGAACCTCGACACGCAGGACGCCGTTTCCGAGGTCTACGTCGACTCCGCCGGCCAGCCCATCGACAACCACCTCCGCCCGGTCCAGCTCACCGGAAACACCGAAGTGCCACGGGACTTCGACGGTCCAACGCTCGTCGCAGACGTCCTTCGTGGACGGCTCCACCGCCAAACGCATCACGCTACCACTCCGGCCGACGTGGAGCCGGTGTTGGGCAACATCGCCACAGCCCTCCTCAAGGTTCACCCGCACTCGAACGGATTGGTGTTCGCCCCCGCGGATGACTAGGGACCCGTCCGGCACCTCGACCTCGACGTCCCTGTAACCCGTAGCAGGAACCGACATCGACAGGGGATCGACCCCGGCCGCCGTGGGTGCCGGCGGCGGGGCTGCCGACGAGCCGCCGCACGCCGCCGTGCCCATGGCCACCCCAACGATCAAGAATGCCCTCACAATACCTCCGCGCCTTCAGCGTCTCGACAGTTGTAAGATGAATGAATCGTTCATTTTTGCAACCCAGACGTGCTCGCCTCGCGCCGGCGCAAGAGGAAGTCAGCGGTAGCGCCAGCTGCAAACGCTTGTTAGGCGGCACCCACACTCACCAAGGCTCGATTGCGCTTGATCCACGCGAAGAGTCTGTCCGCAATAGGCTCGTCATTGCCGAAGTACTGATCGTCGCAATCATCGAGGGCTTCACGAATCGCCTCGGTGTCTGCTAGGATGACTGCTTCGGCCTTGTCTCCAGTCACCTCGCCGCTGATGCCGAGCGACACGATCCCTTGGCGCGTGATTGCAGCGGTCTTAGGGCAGCCGATGGCCAACAGCGCATCCTCGATTACGTCGACGAAGTCATGCGACGAGTTGAGGAAGAACTGACTGTAGCCACCGTTGTTGACTTCGCGCTCGAGAGCCTCGATGGCGAGGACGCAACGCTCCTCCTTCGAGATTGGCTGCGACGCAGCCTTCTGCTCTATAGCCTGTTCGAACGCTAGGACAATGGAGTCGATCCTGTAATCCGCTTCGAGGGCAAGCAGCTCATCCGTCGTCTGCCCGTCGTATGCCTCAAACCACGTGTCGCTCACCATCTGCGCCTCCCGACGTGATGCCTAACGGATATGCGTTTCAGCGGCGCCGTGATGGGCCAGCGGCATCGCAGGAAAACTCATACAGAAGAGTCTACAGCTCCATAGCGCGCCCGCTGCAAACGCTTGTTAGGCGGATCACTGTAATCATGTCAGGGACGACGGTTAGACACATTCCCGACCAGTCTCCACTTGCCTGATTGTCTTTCATACAGTTCGACCCACGCCCAAGTCGCTTCAACAGACGTCTCGACACCATCCGACACCTGGGTACCCTCCACCTCCACCTCAGCGATCACCCATCCAAACGTGGCATCTGCAGAGAGACGCACGATTGGCGGTCGTAGGTCACGGTATACGGCAAACGTAGTGGACCTTAGGTAAGGCTCGCGGACAGCCCTACGCTCAGCCAGACTCGGGAAGGTTATTGTTCCTCGGTTTGCCGACACGTAGTCGTCGGCTTCAACAGCCATCCAGCCGTCAACGTCTCCGGTGCGGTGCGACTCTAGAAGGATTTCATGAAGCCTGCGCAGCTCCGAAGCCTCTGCCTCAAGATCGGGACGAGTAGTGCAGCTAATGGTTACGCATAGCAGGAGCACCCCCGTGGTTACAGTTCTGGCACCATCGAAGCTGCGGCCGAGTGGGATCATCTTGTTCCGCCTAACGTTTAGTATAGCCTGCGGCGGGAAGCGCCGTCAGGTTCATGCGGCGCCCTGCTGACTACAGTCCCAGCTGCAATCGGATCGTCTTGTCGAGCGAGCCCACGAGCCACCTCTGCGGAGCGGTCATACCTCCCAGCAGCTCCAGCAGCGTGCTATCCACGTCATTCTTCGATCGTTGATTCTGGAGGGAGTATTGCAGGGTGCTGCAAACCGTTTGCATACGCTCGCGAATCGGAGTTTGCTGTACGTTGCGCGCGCAGACGGCGAGTGGTTGAGCGGTGTGCAACTCTCCCCCGATGGCGCCGAGAACAATATCGAGGTTGTCAACGAAGTTCCAGTTGCATGGAAACATCAAGTCGATGGCCACG
>JBDHGH010000011.1:0-45444 GCA_039589995.1 Gemmatimonadota bacterium
AAGTTCACCACCAGGGACCAGACCCCACCGTGCAGACCCAGCGGGTGAGGCAAGAGAATCACCGTTACGTACAGTGTAGCCAGACCCGCCGCGATCCCTGCCAACACTCCCGTACGGGATATCAAGAAGCGACTCGGGAAGCACACTCCTACGAACGCGGGCATCAGCTGCAGCGCACCAGCGCCGGACAAGGCGACCAGAACGACCAGGAACTCGAAGGTTCGAAGCGAAAGGACGTAGGCAATCGCCAAAAGAACCACGACGATCCCACGGCCAACACGGATGTAGTGCGCCTGGCTTGCACCGGGCTTGATGTAGCGCTGATACACGTCGTGGGTCAGCACCGTCATGTTCGAGTGGAGAATCGAGTCGAGTGTCGACATGGCGGCGGCAGCAGCGCCGGCCAGGATAATTCCCGTGAGCCAAGCGGGCGCATATGTGAAGAGCATCTCCGGGAAGATCCGGTCTGGGATCTCCAGCCCGGGCATCACCAGGGCACCGCCCAACCCCACCAAGGCGGCGGGGATGTACAGCGTCATGAGATATATGGGCGTAGTTGCGCCCAACCACTTGATCGTGCGACCCGAGACCGCCGTGTAGTAGCGGATGAAGATGTGCGGCTGAAAGACGATGCCGAATGAAAGCACGATCACCAGCCCGAACCACATCCCGGGGGTGAAGAACCCCTGCGGTCCGGGTGCCGTGAGCAGATCGGGCCGCTCGGCCATGACGCGCCGCCACAGTTCCAGCGGTCCGCCAAAAAGCTTGAAGGCCAACACCAGCGCGCCGATCCAAACGGCGAGGTACATCCAGACCCCTTGGACCACGTCGGTCCAATACACGGCGCGGATGCCACCAGCCATCAGGTAGCCTGCCGCAACCAGAATCAGAATAAGGGTGGCAAACTCCAGGGGGATGCGATCGCCGGATGCGGCGGAAAGGATATAGCCGAGACCTTGAGCCTGTACCTGTATATATAGGATGGTGAACAACACCGAAACGAAAGCCGTGACGACGCGGACGGCCTCGCTCTCGTAGAAATCGGCGAGCATGTCCGCGGGCGTCATGTATCGGAAGCGCTTCCCCAGGGCCCAGACACGGCTTCCGAAGACGTAGGTGATCGCTCCCACCAGAATCGTCCAGGAGCCGGCGGCCCAGAAGCCGATGCCGTGGGTGTAGAAGAATCCGCCAGAGCCGAGGAATGCGAACGCCGAGTGGTAGCTGGCCACGACCGTCAGGTAGAGGACGACGAATCCCGCCTTGCGCCCATAGAGCAGGAAGTCCTCGAGGTCGCCCGACATTCGTCGGTTCGCCACGATTCCGAGAGCGATGGTCACGAGCAGGTAGATAAAGATGAGGCTCGTTGCGACGACCCAAGGCTGCATACGCTATAGGTCCCGCCGTAGAGCCCAGACGAGCACGGCAATTAGAAGTACGTAGACAACGAGCAAGTAGGCGTAGAGAAAAGGCAGGCCGAGTACCAAAGGCTCGATGCGGTTGGCCACCCAATAGACGATGGGCGGCTGGGTCAGCGCGAACAGTGCCACGAACGCGATCAACGCGATCCAGCCGTTCTTGGTACGAGGACGGAGGTGCGATCGGTGGCCGTTCACGTGCCTATCAAGAAGTGGGCAGGAGTCACGATTGAGATGCGCCGGACTCTGCCGTGTCTTCGGGCGGCAACGCCCGCAGGTACGAATGCAGCGCGGCGATCTCGGCGTCGGTGAGGTGCTTGAAGCTGTCCGCGGCTTCCTTCATCTCAATGAGTTCACGGCCGCCTAAACCGATACCTTCGCGCAGTACCTGCGTGAAGCCTTCGAGGGAGAAGGCCGCAGCTATCGACAGGTTGGGCGCCTGGTTCTCCACAGCCTCCTCGCCCCGGAGGTCAGAGCCGTGACACATGCTGCATATGCCCTTCGCCAGGTACTCACCGAGGGCAAGGGTGTCGGTCGGTTCTCTCGATGATCGAGCAAGATGACCCGACATGTCAGTTCAAGCAAGCAGTTGTCGCCCCGTGGCGCCTATCCGCACAGCTCCCTATAGTGTCCAGCAATCCCAACCCGACATCACACCTGAGGACAAGGATGCGACTCATGCCGCATAAGATTCTGTCTGTAGCCACAGCGCTTACGGCGTTTTCATTCATCGCTTGCGCCGAGGGCCAATACGACGGTTCCCAGCTCGTCACCGCCGACGCTCTGATGCGCGAGACGGCGGTTCTATCCGCAGATGACATGGAGGGGCGCGGTACCGGCCAACCGGGAGGAGAGAAAGCGGCCCATCACATCGCCCAGCGCTTCGAGGAAGTGGGTCTGGCGCCGGTGGACGGCTCCTACTTCCAGACGGTGGAGCTGGTGGGGATGCAGAAGAATCCGGAGAACTCGTCGCTGACGATAGCCAATCGCCGGGGCGAGCTGGCTTACGTGCCGGACATGACGCTGACGTACTGGTCCAGTGCTCAGGAGGAAGTCGTCGACATCGTTGGTGCGCCGTTGATCTTCGTCGGCTACGGGACCGAAGCGACAGAGCACGACTGGGACGACTTCAAGGGCGCCGATGTGGCAGGCAAGGTGCTCCTCTTCCTGAACGACGACCCACAGGTCACCGAGCACGGTGTCGAGTTGTTCGGTGGCGAGGCGCGGATGTACTACGGCGGACAGCGCGAGTCGTGGGCGCTGAACATCCCGGGCAGTGGCTACCAGGTGAACCTGTTGGCCTGGATCGATTCGACAACGTCAGAGACCGTCGCGGCCTCGATGGGAACGAACCTGGCCGGCCTGTTCGCCATGGCGCAGCGTCGTGACTTCCGTCCCGTGGACACAGGCTACAGTGTTAACGCGCACATCGAGACGAACCTGCGCAGCGTCGAGACGAAGAACGTCTACGGCATGTTGGAGGGCAGCGACCCCGAACTGAAGAACGAGGTGGTGGTGTTCGGCGGGCACTACGACCACCTGGGCGTGAACGAGACGGTAAAAGGCGATGACAAGATCTTCAACGGCGCCTGGGACAACGGCGCGGGGACGGCGGCGATCATCGTACTGGGCGAGGCTTTCACCAAGCAGCGTCCGAGCCCCAGGCGCTCGATGATCTTCATCGCCTACGCCGCCGAGGAAGGTGGAATCAACGGGAGCAAGTGGTTCGTCGAAAAGCCGCCGTTCGAGCGAAACCGGCTGGTCGCCAACTTCAACATCGACATGCCGCAGATTTTCGGGCTGACCTCGGACCTAGCGGTGTTGGGCGCCGACGCCAGCACGCTGGGCGACGCATTACGCGAGATCGTCATCGCGTTTCCGGTCAGGCTTCCCGATGGCTCGGAACAGGCTCTGGCTATCTCGGGTGCGCCCAATCCGCGCGCCGGCAGCTTCTATCGTTCGGACCACGTGAGCTTTGCAAAGGCGGGGATCCCGGCACTGGCTATGCAGGTGAGTGGCAACTACGTGACGCCTCTGTCGTTCGATCCGAGGACGTATCGCTCGGCTCGCTACCATCAGGTCAGCGACGAGATCACCGACGAGTGGGATCTGTCCGGGCTCGAGCGGGACGTGCGGATCTTCTACAGGACCGCGCTATTGGTAGCGAACGCAGCTTCGATGCCGCGCTGGGTAACCGGAAACGAATTCGAAGCGGCGTGGATGGCCTTGCACGGAATGTCGGAGTAACGCGTTACCCGCGAGCCACTTTTTCGAGGCGGTCGGCATCCTTCTTGGGGTCCTCCCAATTCGGGATCAGCTCGGCCGCCTTGCGGTATTCGCCTATCGCCTCGTCCGTACGGCCCTGCTTCTCGAAGACCAGACCCAGCCGCCAGTGCGCGCCGGCAAAGCTAGGCCCGTTGGGCGGCCTTTCGTCCTGCGCGATGTAGGCAACGAGAAGTCGCTCGGCGTCCTCCAGGCTCCGACCCTGCAGTGCCCAGAGGCGAGCGCGATAGTACTGAGCCCGAGGGTCGGACGAGTTCGCTTGATAGAGCCGCGATACGAGCCGCTCAGCCAGCGCATCGTTCTTGACGGTGGTGGCCGTGCCGGCAGCCGTCTCCATGGCGTAACCCAGCCGGTCGGTGGGTCCGCAAAGAGGTAACGCCTCCTCGAAGAACTCCACGCGCTCATCGTCCTTCGCTTTTTCCGCACGCAGTCGGTATCGCGTCCAAACGCCCATTGCAGGATCCCGCTTGCTGATCTCCTCGGCCTGCCGCTTCGCCTCTTTCTTGCTGCCACCGGCGATCCGCGGCGCTTGCCTATGATAGAAGTAGAGCTGAAGGCGAGCCTGTACGTTGTCGGGGTCCAATTTGACGGCTTTCTCTACTGCAGCCTTTCCCTTCTTCGCGGGCGTAAGGGCACCGAGTCCTCCCTTCGCGCCCGCCAGCTCCATGTAGGCATCGCCGAGGACGTAGTAGTAATACGAGACCTGCGAATCGAGTTCGACGCAGCGTTCGGCCGACTTGACCGACGCCTCGTGCTCGTCGATGCGGATCTGCACCAGGGCGAGTGCACAGTGCGAATCCGCCTGGTGCGGATTTCCCTCCACCGCAGACCGGGCCAAGGCGAGTGCCGCATCTTCTTGATCCGCATCGAGTAAAACGCGCACCGAGTCCACGGCCGATTGGGCCGCGCCATCGGTGGCAAGTAGCAAGAACGCTGTCAGGGACAGGCTGAGTGGAATCCCTACCCTTCGCACGATCATCCTCCGGACATCAGGGCTGATTCAGGGGTACCCATCCAACTACGGCTGGGCCCCTAGGCAGGTTTCGTGACCAACCGGGTCGTCTCTACTTGGGTGGCGGAGGCGGCTTTTGCCAGCGAGTCGAGCGGATCTTGCGGATCAGCTTGTGGAAGCGCGGGTCGTCTCGCAGCGGATCCCAGATGGGATCGCTAAACACCGAGCCCAGGCGCGGATCCTTCGCTTCGAACGCACGCTCGAGGTGAGTGATCGCCGCGTCGGTCTGGTCCAGAGCGCAGTAGGCTGCGGCATAGGCCACCTGCGAGACCCATTCGCCCCGCTGTTCCTTGGCGGATAGCTCATCGAGGTACCAGGTCCAGTATTCGCGTGACGCGACATGCGACGTGCCGAGGTCGTGAGCGGCACTCACTTCTTCGGAGGTTGCGCCTTCGCGCGCCGCTCGAGCTCTGCGTATGGCCACGGCTCCCTCGTGGTCGCCTTGTGACGCGTAGAGGTTCTCCAGAGCATCCCAGGCCGCGGTGTTGGACGGGTCATCCTCCAGCATCCCCTTGAGCATCGCCTCGGCCTGCTCGTACTTCCCCACCGCCTTCATCCGCCGGACCATGGCGATCTGTTGCTCAGACGATAGCTGGAGCAGTCCCTTCGCCTCGTGGTCGAGCTCGATGTTCCGCGCCTGGCGTCCGATCTCGGTGAAGCGCGCCTGCCACTCCTGGTTGGTGAAGTCCGATGTGTCGAACTGAATTCGAATCCCGTATTCCCCCAGCAAGGAATCAGCGTTGGCCAATTGCTCCTGGAGGACGCCGACCATGGCCTGAACTTCCGGCGAAGAATCGGAGTGGACGATGGCCTTGCCCGCGGCTTCAAGTACAAAGGGCATCACTTCGACGATAACAGACGTATCCTCCATGGCGATGAGCAACTGGGATCCGGCCAATCCGGTGTAGGCCGGCCCGTAGGTCGAGTCCACCTCCAACGCGTCCTCGAAGAACCCCACCGCCGCCTCGTGGCCCTCAGGTGTACCCTTGGCCAGCTCGTAGCGGCCGCGCAAGTACGCCTCGTGGGCCTCCGGGTTCACCGTTGGTGCGTCGGCGAGGCGGATCTCTTCTTCGGGCGTCAGCTCGGTCTGAATCTCCTGGGCGATCTCGCGGGCCACGTCACCCTGCAGTGAGATGATGTCCGACAGCTCTCGGGAATACTCCGCCGACCAGATGTGCGCGTCGGTGAAGGCGTTGATGAGCTGGACGACGATCCGCACCTGGTCGCCGGCCTTGGTCACCGAGCCTTCCACAATCGCTTGAACGCCCAGCTCGCGGCCGATCTCCGGAACCGTTTGCGTCGTGCCGGCATACCGCACCACTGACGTCCGGGAGACGACGCGGAGGGCCTCGATCTGGCTGAGTTGCAGGATGAGCGCGTCGTGCATCCCCGCCGCGAATTCGGGCTGCGGCTCGGTGGAGAAGTCCTCGAAGGGCAGCACGGCCAGCGAGCTGATCGGCGCGTCTGGGTCGGCGGCCATCGGGGTCACGCCGCCCGGCAGCCTTACGTCGGCTGGATGGGTCAAGAGGCCGTTTTCGGTCGGCTCCCAGTTCATCATCCACCAGCCGATCCCGCCGGCGGTGATCAACGTGACGGCCAAAAAGGCGAGCCGTGGCAGCATGCGGCCCGGGCGCTCGCGTCCGGACACCGCCGGGTCGACGTCGGGGGTACGGCGGATGCCCCGTGGCGTGATCTCATAGACCCAGGCGAACGCCAGTGCGACGGGTAAGCCGAGAAACACCAGCACGACCAGCATCCGCAGCGCCAAGACCGGGAAGTCAAAGGCCGGCAGGATGATCTCCCCAGCCTGCAGCAGCACGAAGGCCACCGCACCGTAGGCGATGGCTACGCGGCCCACGTGTCGCCGGCGGAGCTCGCCGATGAAGGTGGCCAACCGGGATGGTTTGTCGTTCGTCATCATCAGGGTCCTAACATCTATATAGATGCGTACGGTTCCGCTAGCGTCGCCGTTTCGTTCGCGCAGGTCGGGTATTCCCGAGATCGGCATCCGGGTGACGGGAGGGTGCCCTGGGGAGCCCTCGCTTCATTGTCGCGCCGCTCAGGCCAGGATGGATTGCGGGCCACCGCGCTCCAAATGTCCGCTCGCGCGTCCCCACGGCACCTCCCTGTCCCGGTTGCGGTCTGGGAAGGAACCCCTGACCGGCCCTCACTCCTCGGTTCTGAACGTGCTCGCTACTTCCAGGACAGTTGTGCGGGCCAGAGCGTTGGGCGTGGACGAGACCCGGCGCACCCTACGCTGGGGCGGAGGAAGAAGTGCTTGACATAAGCCGGGGCCAGACAGCATAATGGACTAGTCAACCGGTCAACTATTACCGCAGAGGGACATGGGACGCACTAGCGACGCCAGAGATCGCCTCATCCAGGCCGCCAAAGACCTGACCTACGCACGCGGGTACACCGCGGTCGGGGTCAAGGACATCTGCGAGCAGGCCGGAGTGCACAAGGGGAGTTTTTACCACTTCTTCCCCACCAAGCGCGACCTGCTGCTGGCCGTCATCGACGCCCACGTCGTGTGGCTGCGAGGGGTGGTGACAGAGGCTGCCGATCCAGATCGGCCGCCTCTCGAGCGGATTCGACGGCTGTTCCACCTCGTCGGCGACTTCGATGAGGAGTTGGTGCGCAGCACTGGCAAGATGTCCGGCTGCCCGTTCGGCAATCTCGCGGCCGAGCTGAACACCCGGGACGATGTGATCCGCGAGAAGATCGATGGTGTGTTCGACGAGGCGGCCGGGTTCCTGGAGCAGCAGCTCATCGAGGCTCGAGACGCCGGTGATCTGAAGAACATCGATCCCAGCGCGGGCGCTCGAGCAATCCTCGCCTACCTGGAGGGTTTGCAGCTATTGGCCGCGACGCGGAAATCGCCAGGCCTGGTTCGCGGTCTGGCCGACGGAGCGCTGCGGCTGGCCGAGTTGGGGGGCGACGGAGTTTCGCGGGATAAGGTTCAGACCCACTAGACGGAGAACTGCGTGATCCTTAGGAGCGTGAGGTCCGAAGCTGGCGATTTCGAGCGGGAGTCGATTCCCCACCTCGACACGCTCTACTGTTACGCCATCGTCTTCGCCTCCGATGCGAACGAGGCGGAGGCTTGGGTCGGAGATGCAATTCTGAACGCGCATCGCCGCTGGACCGATCGCGAACCGGATGCCAACATGCGCACCTGGTTACTCACCATTCTGCGCGACATCGTCACGGCCAATCGAAGCCAAAACGGCGGGGGCGCGTTGGAGGACATCGCTGACTACACGCCGATCCCCGAGATACACGATTCGGATCCGCAGGGAGATTTCTTCAAGGTTCTCAGAAGCGAGGAGATCCTGGGCGCCCTGAAGCGCGTGCCCCACGAGTTCGCCGAGGCCGTGGTTCTGAGCGACATCGAGGGATTGAGCTACGCAGAGATCGGCGAAGTCACCGACACTGCCGTGGGCACGGTGAAGTCGCGCGTCTTCCGCGGCAGGCACCTACTTCAGCAAGACTTGTATCGCAGCGCCCTCGAGCTGGGCTACCAACCCAAGACCGCCTCTCCTACTGAACCGTAATCGTCGGCGGCGCCGACGTCACCGCCTGACCGTCGATGGTGGCCAGGATCGCCACCGGTGACCCGGCTGTCACGGCCGTGAACGTGGCGGTGTAGGTTCCGTCGCCGTTGTCGGTCGTCGATCCGATGGTCCCTTCGCTGGCTCCCTCTTCTGTCTGCAACGCGAATTCGACATCCAAGCCGCCAACCGTGAGGTCGTTGCCGAACGCGTCGCGAGCCTGCAGCGTGATGATCGTCACCGCGCCCACGGCGAGCGTGTCATCGGCTACGGTGACGGCCGATTCCGAAGTGGACGCGGCACCGGGCACGACGGTCACGGTCGGCAGCGTCGACGTCACCGAAGCGCCGTCGATGGTGGCCTCGATGGTCGTGGCCAAGCCCGCCGTCTGACCGACGAAGTACGCCGTATAGGTTCCGTCGTCGTTATCGATAGCCGACGGCGGGATCACCGCGCCCGTGCTGGTCCCGCCAGAGTGGCTGAAGGCGACGTTCCGTCCCCCGCCCACCAACTCGCGATCGAAGTCATCGATCCCCTTCAGAGTGAGCGTCAGCGTATCGCCGGCGGTCACGGTGTTCGCGCTCGCGGAGACGATCGATTTCTCGGACGATATCGTGCCTGCTACGACTTCGATGGTCGGCGATGCGGTGGTCACCGTATTACCGTCGATGATGGCGCCGATGGAGACCGGAGTCCCGACGGTGCGACCGGTGAAACCCGCAGTGTAGGTCCCGTCGCCCCGATCCGTCGTGCCGCTCAGCGCACCGGTGCTGGTGCCTCCGGAGATCGTGAAGACGACGTCGTGTCCACCTTCGTCCCGTGCGTTTCCGACAGCATCTCTCGTTACGAGAGTGATGATGTCGACGGTGCCCGAGTCAATTTCCGCCTTCTCTACAACGACCCCCGAAGTAGCGGCCGAAACATCGCCGGGTACGACTTGAATCGTCGGTGAGGCTGAGGTGACGGTGGCGCCGTCGATGGTGGCGCCGATGGAGGTGGGCGTCCCGGCGACGACGCCGGTGAACGTCGCCGTGTAAGCACCGTTGTTGTTATCGATGGCGATGCCGGGGTTGATATCGCCGGTGCTTGTACCACCGGAGGCGGTGAAGACAACGGTTAGGCCACTGTTCCTGAGGCAGTTCCCTTCCGCGTCTCGGGCCCGAAGCGTGATGGACGTCGCGACGCCTGATGCGACGACACCATCGTTCACCGTCACGATGGACGAGTCGACCGAGACAGTCCCGATTCCACAAAGTGCGCTGATGGTCGGCCTCTCGGACGTGACCGCGACTCCATTGATCGTGGCGCCGATGTTGGCTGTGATTTCTGCGGTTGCGACGTACGTCGCCGTGTAGCTTCCATCCCCGCCATCGGCCGTCGCGCTGACGCGACCGGCGGGCTGCCCCGCATCGGTGGTCGCCGTGAACGCGACGGTCAAGCCACCCACGGTAAGGTCGTTGCCGAAGGCATCGCGGGCCTGGAGCGTCAACATCGAGGTATCGCCCAGACTGATCAAAGCGTCGGAGACCGTCACGAGCGACGAATCGGTGGACTCGGCACCGGGTGAAACCGTGATCGTGGGAAGCATCGAGTTACCCAGACTGTCGAGCATCTCGACCCGGGTACTGTCGATCATCGCGCCGATGGTCGTGGCGTCGCCTGCCCGGGTTGCGAGAAAGCTGGCGCTGTAGGTGCCGTTGTCATGATCCACCGCCTCGCCAATCGCGCCGCCACCAGTTGTCGAGCCTTCGGAAGCGGTAAAGATGACGTCGAGGCCACCGCTGGTGACGCTATCGCCGTTCGTATCGAACACGTGTAGACGCAGCGTGGTCAATTCACCGGCATCCATCATCGCATCATCGACAATGACCTTTGTATTCTGCGGCGACGAGGCCAGCTGAATCACCGTGATGGTGGGCAGTGGGGTCGTCACTGAATCGCCATCGATTGTCGCGGCAATGATCGTCGGTGAACCCGCGGCCGTGGCTGTGAACGTTGCCACATAGGTACCGTCTTCCAAGTCGACGCTATCGCTGTCGATCACGCCCTCGCTGACACCGGCTCCTTGGGACGCGCTGAACGCAACCGTACGTCCACCGGTGCTTAGCCGGTTACCGGCAGAGTCACGCGCCTCCAGGGTGAGCAATACTCCAACCGCCTCGGTAACCGTATCGGCGGAAACTGTGACTATGGAATGCGCAGGAGAGATGCGGCCGGCCTTCACCGTGATGCTGTCGGTCATGGCGATGGCGTTACCATCGATCTTCCCCACAACGGTCGTGGCGGTTCCGACACCGGTCGCTGTGAACACGGCCGTGTACGTCCCGTCACCTTCGTCCGTAGTCGCGCCGAGAGTGCCGGTGCTGGTCCCACCGCTCGTCGAGAATTCGACGGCGTGACCGCCCTCCGCGATCTCGTTACCGATCAGATCGCGGGTCACGAGCCTCAGATGGGATTCGCTACCGATATCGATCCATCGCGTCGACAGCTCCAACTGGGATGTCAGCGGAGACGGCGGTCCCGCAACCACGCGGATCTGACCGCGGGGCTCGGAGGTGACCGGCCTGCCATCGATGGTCGCGTCGATTGTGACCGGGCTGCCTGCAATGGTGCCGGTGAAAGCGGCGGTATAGCTGCCATCCCCATGGTCGACGGTCTCGCCGATGACCCCCTGGCTCGAGCCGCCCGCGACGGAGAACTCCACGGCTAGACCTCCCTGATTCAGACGCCGCCCACTTCCGTCACGGCTCTCGAGGTGTAGCTCGGCCTCGCTACCGGACGCCAAGGTATCGTGAGACGCGCTCACCACCGATGTCGTGGTGGAGACGATTTGCGAACTGGGGCCGGTGGCCGCGTCGTCGCCGCACGACGTCGCGAAGACCAGGCTCATGACGAGCGCGACGATGGGCAGCCGCGCGATCGAGACGCTCGTGCGTGCGTTCATGATCCGGCCCTCCAGAAGACGAGTCTTATCTGGAAGAGAGCAACCGAGTTGGGTGTCGCGAATCCGTCTACCGGATCGTAGCAATTGAACTCGATGGCGTGCCGCGCGACGAACTCCTTATCGCCTTCGGCCAGGTCGGCTTTCCCGACACGCACCCATCCTCGACCGAGACTTGGATCGTCAGGTACCACCGGACACGAACCGTCGCCGATGAAGGTGACATCACTTCCTTGCAGCGTCCCAACCGCGAAGGCTTCGTCCATTTGGTCATCGCCGGACAACCCGATCTCGACGAAGACATCGACGCCAAGCGCTTCGATGTGCTCGGGGATCGTGAAGGTGCCCAGCGACCGTTCGGTCTCGCCGGCTATGTCGGTGACGAAAACGTCCTGGATGGCGAACACGACGGAATCCTGTACCGGTGGGTCGGAGAAGGTCGTCGCGGTGGCCGAAGCGCTCTGGGGCCCCTCGACATCATCGACGGTCACGCTGGAGACGCGGTACGAGTAGGTCGCACCCGCTGAAAGGCCACTATCGACGTAGGTCGAATCGCTGGTGTTGGCGACGGGGGTCCCCGCTCCGTCTCGATAGATGTTGTAAGAGGCGATCACGCCGTCGCGTATTTCGGGCGGCGACCAGTCCAGCGCGATCTGCGTATCGCTGATCGCCTGAGCGGTCAAGCCGGTCGGAGGCGGAGGCGGTCCACAGGTGACATCGAACGAGACGACGGTGGAATCGGTACCACTCACCTCCACGGACATCGAATCGGCAGCGGCGAGGCAGCTGGCGGTCAATCCCGTGAGGGTGATGGTGTGCGTGCCCGGGGTCACGCCGCTGATGCCGAGCATTTCGTCCGTCCCGATCGCGCGCACCCTCGCATCGGTCGGTTCGTCCTCGTTGCGGATGACGACCTCGTAGCCGTCGGGATCGAGGTCGCTGCCCGTCGTCCGCGTTCGGACGTGTACCCGCTCGACGCAATCGATAGTGAACTGGACGACGGCGGTGTCGCCGCTGAGAATGGTGGCGTTTCGACTCCACGCATCGACGGTGCAGCGGTTCGGGAAACCGTCCGAAGGAAGTTCAGCCGTGTGCCTTCCGTCCGATCCGCTGGCGTTGTACAGCGGTATGAGACCGCTGACCACGGTGCTGTCGTTCGCAGCCACGGTCTCGGTCGAGTCGGCGCTGCTTCCTTGACGGAAGACGCTGGCCTGGTAGAAGAGCGAGTCGGAGGGCGGCGCCGTCTCTGGATCGCTCGTGTTCGTCCGGACCTTCAGGTGCCCCAGTGCGATACACTGCACCTCGAAGGTCGTGTTGATCGTATCGCCCGAGAGCGCCGTCTCGGCGTGGGTCGCCGGCCGCGCCACCGCGCAGTTCTCCCTGATGCCTGTCAGATTCAGCTCGTGCGCACCACTGGCGCCGTTGCCGGGCGGCGGGTTGACCGGGATCAAGGAATCGAGGAGTACGGCATCGAGATCTCCGACGGATATCGTGTCGGGGGACGACGGTGCGGCGTTCGCGGACGGGCTCGCGTCAGGGAAATACTTGGGAGCGGTCCCAACGGTGTCAGTTCGAGTGAAGATCAGTGAGTAGCCGTCCGGATCCGGATCGGGGCCGCCGGTCACCGTCTCTACTTTCATAGCTCCGAACGGGATACAGTGGAGACTGAAAGCTACTGTCGCCGTGTCTGGGTCTCCGGTCAGGTCCTCCTTGGCCAAGCGCAGCGACGATTCTACTGCCAGGATGGTGTCAGGTTTCGGGCTCAGCACAGTACAGTTCCCCTGCACCGCCGATAGCCATACGGCATGCAGATACTTGCCGCCGGAACGGATGTCATTCAGGACGATCACCGAGTCGAGGGCGAGTGTATCGTCCTGGGTCGAGGTGCTATGCTTGCGACCGAAGATGGCGTCGTTGATTTCGTACGCCGGCCTAAGCGAGAGACCATAGTCTGGCGGACGGTCGTCGCCGCTGGTGGTGTTGGTCACGACCATCGGGCCATCGCTGAACAACTCGGCCAGCTTGATCGGCGTGTGCAGCGGTATCTTCTGACCGAATTCGACGTTGAGGAATTTCGCCGGCCCCGTCGTGTCCTTCTTTTCCTGGTGGCGAAACACTTCGATGCGGAACCCGAAGTTGAAGTCGGTACCGTACTCGATTCGCGTGTTAAAGTCGTAGGCCGGGATATTGAAGGTGGCCGGCGCCAGCAGATGCGGATCGATGTTCACGAAGGGGCCCGCCACGGCGTAGAACTTCAGGTTCAGCTCGGGAACGAAGCTGAACTTCAGTTTCGTCTCGACCTCGAGTTCCGGCTCCAAGATGTTCGGTGGCTTGCTATCGAAGAAAGCGCTTGAGCCGGATACGGGACTCCACTTCGAGTCCTTGTAACGGGCGCCTCCCGTCACGGAAAATCCCGCGCCAAACTCGCCGGTATACTGGATCGCCGCGCCAGCCTCGAAAGCCGCCACGGCCTTCAACTCGAAGATCAGCTCGCCGTACACCGGTACCCAACCGATCCAGAAGAGGAACCGCTTCACCTTCCTAACGATCGGCCACGTTTTCTTGTTCTCGTACTTGCCACCGAACTTTACGGAGTACTCGAGGTTCTTGTTCTCGTCGCTGAAGGCGGTGAGGGACAGGCCGCCGCGGTATATGGCGTGGAACTCCTCCAGGCCGCCGAAACCGATGGAGGCGCCAAGATCGAGCGTCGGACCGAAGTTGAGTGCGCCGTCTTCGACCTTGAACTCTAGTTCGGGCGAGCCCGTGACCTCCAAACCCACTTTGAACGAGGTACCCGACAAATTGTACCTCCCGGGCGATACCTCGGTGACCCCAGGGGCGATGTACTCCGTCATAGCCGGACCCCACCAAGTCTCACCCGGTGCGGTAGGAGCGGCGGCAGACGTCTCCTCACCGGCGAAGATCTGAGTCGAGCCGCCGAAGGCGCCGTTCTCGACGGCGTTCGCCAGCCCCGCCTGCGAGGTCTCGAGCTCGATCGTGTTGCCCGACGTCTCGACGGCGTTGACATGACGCAGGAAGCCGCCGTCCTGGGTGCCGACGATGACGTTCGTCGTATCCAGCTCGGGCACCGGTCCGTCGATGACCTCGAAGACATAGCGGCCGCTGGCGCTGTCGCGGCTAACCAGGCTGACCTTGGTCGAGTCAAACACGACCGTGCAATCGCAGATGCTCTGGATTATGACGCCGATGTCAGCCGAACCGCTGACGCCGCCAGCGGTAGCGGTGATGATGGCACCACCCTCGCCGACACCCGTGACCAAACCGGTCGAGTCCACGATGGCGACAACTGCGCGATCGCTGGACCAGGTCACGCGTTGGTCGGGCATCAACTCGCCCGCACTGTCTCGCACCTCGGCGGTCAACTGTACGGTCTGGGTCGGCGACAGGGAGAACTGGTCGGGAGTCACCGTCACGGAGCCGATGGTGGGGTCGGGTGGCTCTGTCGGTCCCGTGGCATCGTCGCTGCAAGCTGTGGCCAGTACGACTAGAGCTGCGCTCAACGCGAACATGCCACGACGGCATGCGTTCGCCTGCTGGAATCGCACGAGGACACTCGACATCTGCTACCTCCAAAAGGCTCGGGGAGCGCCGGACCCGCGTACTGCGGATGCGGACGCTGGGGCAATCCCTCACCCTAATAAGCGACACCCGGAAGGATTCTCCCTCATCGACGCAGATGACGGGCCGGGATGCTGGGCCGCCGACGATGACGGGCAAGCTGTGATTAGTGATTAGTGATCAGTGATCAGTCGGATCGTCGGAACGTGAACGTCTGGACGGCCGGCTCGTTTTCTCCGTCGTCATCGAAATCCCAGACCACCCCATCGCCCGACATGCTGAAGGTGTCGCCGCCGTAGGTGAAGGTCAGCACATTCCGGTCGTCGGGGAAATCGCTCCCGGGCTGACAGTCACCGCCTGCGACCCACAGTTCCGAGCCAGCGACCCTCAAGGTCCCTGACTGGATGCCCGGCTCGCTGTCCTCAACCACCAAACTCAGCACATAGCAGCCGTCCGGGCTAATCGTGAAAGTGCCGGTGATGCCCTCGTCGGTTAACTCCACGACCTGGGGCGGATCGTCGGTGCTCCTCAGCTCGAGGCCGATCAGGTCCCAAATCCCGGCCAGGTCCTCGGTGGTGACCTCGTTGGGCGCTTGGGCGTCGTCGCCGCACGCGATCACCAAACCGAGGGCCAGAAGCCAAGAAAGACTTGCACGCCTGTTCATCGGTAGCCTCCTATCGTAGGGCGGCCTTGGGGCTCACAGGCGGCGCAACTTGATGACCTGTAGCGCGGGCTCGCTATCGGGCTCACCTTCAAAACGATGCCGAATCTCGTAGAGCAGGTCTAGCGTGTTACCCCCGTAAACGAAGTCCAGAGTCTGAGGTTCCTCTGGGGCCTCCTCGTCGGGTCGGCAGTCGGATCCCCAAACGATCAGCTGTGATCCCCGCATGCGCATCGTTCCGACATTCGTATCGCGCCCGGTCTCGCTCGACTCTTGGGTGATGATGTAGCAGCCGTTGGGATCCAAGGTGAAGGTCATTTCCCAACCGTACTCTTCCGCGAGATCGAGTACTCTGGTCGAGTCGGCCAGACTTCGAATCTCCAAATCCGTCGCCACCCAGTTTCCTGCGAGGTCGGTCATGGTAACCTCGGTGGGGCCGGCGATGTCATCTCCGTCGTCGCCACACGCCACGGTCAGACCCAGGACCAGCAGCAACGGGAGTAGTCTTTGCATCTTCATCGCTAATCTCCGTCTAATCAGTGCCGTAGGTCTGCGGTCAGCTGACGTTCCGTTCGAGACTCAGTGTGCCCTGTGAAACGCCCCCTCGGTCGCAGTCGCTATAGCTGAGATTCCCTGACATCTCGGTGTCGCCCGCCAGGTCCAACGTGCCCGAGAACTCCTGGCAGTCGTTAGAGGCGCTCCAGGTCATGCGACCCGCGCTATTCACCTCACCCTGGATGGCGAGCGGAGTGAAACCGCTGGCGTAGAAGTCGCCGCTCAGGGTCCTGCCCTCCTGCACGATCGTCATCGCGGCGCTGAACGCCGACCCGAACCTCATGCTGCCAGACCAGTTTCCGGAAATGTCGGGCACGGCGTCCGGTCCGCCGACCTCGCCGCCGTCTTCGCCGCAAGCGACGGTGAGCGTTAGAAGCGTCGCCATGAGCAGCATCGAAATCCTGTTCGCACGCATCGTAACCTCCATATGAATGATTGGGGGTCGATCTCTCCGATCACCCTGAAAGCGACATCGTACTGCCAATTCCCTCAGCCCCAGCTGCGCCCCGAGACCTACCTCGTTGGGCATCAATTCTCGTGAGGGGATTCGGACCGCTGTGTCGCTTATCCGGGTGTACAGGACAATTCGAAGTGGAACTCGTGTGATAGGAGGCCCCCAATGTCCACACCATCTAAAGTCCGCAGGATCGCGCTCCTGCCGCTGGCTCTTTCATTGCTCGTCATCGCTGCTTGTTCGGAAAGCGACGGCGATGGAATAACCGAAACCGAAACGCTGATTGGGCTCGACCCGAACGTACCGCCGGTGACCAGCGGCGATTGGTACCGACCCGATCGCGATGCGAGGTGGCACTACGAGCTTCGGTACCTCGACATCGACCGTATCTACGAGATGGCTTCGGAAGGTGAGACGGAGATCATCGTCCTCAGACTGAGCGAAGACATCTGGGCCCTGAGAGGTTTCAGAGACGAGCTCGGCTTGGAAGAACATCCCAAGATCTTCTGCCACTTCGCGGCTGGCGCCCTCGGCGCGGATGACCCGGGGTTCTCATCTCTGCCCGAGAACGTCATAGGCAACGCCGTTGCCGGAGACTCGGACAGACGATGGGTCGACGTGCGAAGCGAGCACGTCTTCAAGGTCGCCTTGACGCAAGTCCTGGCGGCCGTCGAGGCGGGTTGTGAAGGCGTGGTCCCGGCCAATGTCGACGGTCACCTGTACGAGACGGGGTTGAGCCACAACAGCACCAATTGGCTGGCCTTCAATCGACACCTGGCGAACGCGGCGCGGGAACGCGGACTAACGGTCTTGCTGAAGAACAACGGAGCACAGGCCGCCGACCTGGTGGAGTACTTCGACGGACAGCTCACCGAAAACTGCTTCAGCGTGACCGGCTGCAGTCGAAACGGAAGCGACTACTTCCGAAGTGCGCGGACCCCGATCCTGAACGCCGAATTGGCCGCGGATAGAGACACGGGCCGCATGCTCATGGAGATGTACTGCAAGGAGTCCATTGAAGAAGGCATCCAAACCCTGATCGCGCCGGTCGGGTCCGGCGACAGCTTCCGATATACTTGCTGGTCGCTTTAGGGCGTACCCGGGTTCAGAAATAGGAGACCGGAACGATGAACACGACCCAACCGATTCGCGCGGCAGCGCCGATTCTGTGGTGCCTGGTTGCGATCGCTTTGGCCGGCTGTGACGACGGGGGTGACGTGACCGGGGCGGGAGCCGACGATACGCCCCGACTGGCGAACCACATCGTCTTCAGCTCGCAACCCGCTGGAGCGTTTGGGAGCGACATCCACGCCATCGACCTCGCAACGATGGCACGGATCGCCTTGACGTCGAGTTCGGCCCACGACGTGCACCCGGCTGTGTCTCCCGATGGATCCACGGTGGCGTTCTCGAGAGGTGGCACCCAGACCAGTCAGATCTTCCTCGTCGACGCCGACGGATCGAGAGAGCGACCGATCACCGCGATGCCGATTGACGCCATACACCCGGCCTGGTCGCCCGACGGAGAGATGATCGCCTTCGCCTCAGGCGGCGACATCTGGCTGATGAAGCAGGACGGCTCGGACGTTGTTCAGGTTACCGACTCCGATCCGATCACGACGCATTGGTTCCCTACCTGGTCGCCGGACGGATCGAGGATCGCCTACATCGCCTCGGTAGCGGGCGACGGCACCGGGATCGAGGTCGTGCGGCCCGATGGCTCGAACGCCGAGCGATTGGCATTCTTCATCGCGGAGGTGGCCGAGAGCCCCGCCTGGTCGCCCGACGGTTCGAAGATCGCATTCACGTTACGGGAGGGGGGTCAGCGGGAGATATTCTTGATGACCGCCGCCGGCCAGGTCACGGCCAATCTCACGCAGAGCCCAGCGGACGATCAGAGGCCCACCTGGTCGCCCGACGGATCGCAAATCGCCTTCTCCCGGTTCGATCAGGCGAATCCCAACTGGGAGATCTGGACGATGGATTCCGACGGAACACTGTTGGAGAATCTGACGAACAGCGAGAGCAGCGAGTTCGCGCCGCATTGGAGTCGTTAGACGGTCGTAGCGGGACAAGATTCCTCTCGGGTTTCGTGGAGAGGAAGGGGCGACAGGGACCCCTCGCTTCATGTCGCGCGCCGCGGGTCCCGATGGTCGACGGGCTGAGGCGCTCCAAATGTCCGCTCGGGAGACCCTGTCGCCCCTTCCGTCGCAAGCCTAGTCGAATCCTGTCCCGTCTCCTCCCTTTTTCGGCGATGTGAAAGATCAGCCTTTGGCTTGCGATTCTTTAGCCCCGCGACCATCCTGATTCGCATGCTTCCCCTCGCAGTTCTTGTCCTCTTGTCACAGCTCGGCGCTGCGGACATCTCCATCGAGATTGCATCATCCTCGGCGCAGGTCGAGGCTCGGTTTGACTTCGGTCAAGTGGCCGATTCCGTCCGATTCAGTTTGATCCGCTTGCCGGGGCAGGCGGTCGAGTTTGTGAACCTCGAGGGAGTCGGTGCAAGCACGCAGTCGAGTGAGGAGGACGGGCTGGTTTGGGTCACGGCAGCTTTGGAGGAGAGTAGCACTAGCGTACGGTACCGGGTGAGTGGATCGCTGGCACGCATTCCCATTCCCGTACCTGTCGTGGCGGCCGAACCGGGGGCAGGGGCGGTGAGGATAAGCGTGAGGGGGCTCGACGCGGACGCACGATTTCATGAGGGCTTCCCACGGTTGGTCCTTCGATCCGATGGATCCGCCGTCGCCCAACTGGACAACGTGCCGAGCTTTGTGCGCCCACCTCCTCGCCGCTCCGCCTGGTCGGTGAACCGCGGGGCGCAGCTTCTCGTCGTCGGGCTGGTGGTCGGGGCTAGCGTCGTATGGATCCTGCGCGCGCGCCGCCGAACCCGCGCTGGATCGAGCTAAAGCCTTGGGCGTCGTCCTACCCGTCGTCCTCGTCATCTATTTCGGCCTGGTGCTGGGCATCGCGATCTGGACATCCTTTCACACCCGTACCGAAGAGGATTTCCTGGCCGCCGGGCGGTCTATCGGCCCCGTCGTGGGGGGCGCGGTGCTGGCCGCCACGCAGATCAGCGCCGGCACCGTGGTGGGGACCCTGGGCCGGCACTACCTCACCGGAGTTTCGTGGTGGTGGATCTGGTTCGGGGTCTGGGCCGGATGGCTGGTCTCGGCCTTTTTCGTTGCGCCGAAGTTGCGTCGTTTCGGTGCGCTCACGGTCCCCGACTATGTCGGCCATCGGTTCGGAAGCGAGCGTGCCCGGGCGCTGGCCGCCGTACTCATCATCGTCTCGTACACCATCTATCTGGTGGCCCAGTTCCAAGCCAGCGGCGAGATCGCGCTGGCGGTGTTCGGGATTCAGCCGCTAACGGCCATGCTCGTGGTCGTGGCGAGCACGGCGCTGTACACACTGTTGGGCGGTGTGCGCAGTTCCTCCTATATAGAGTTCCTTCAGACTCTTATCATGGTGACGGGGCTGGTGATCGCGGTGCCGGTGCTCGTCGATCATGTGGGCGGGTTCCGACAAGCAGTCTCGTTCCTGGAATCACTGGACGCACGGTTGATAGGCTGGTACTACGGGCCGAAAGAGATCGCTGCATTCGGCGTGGCCTTCGGACTTTCGATCGCCGCCGCCCCCTACGAGATGACTCGGTTCTACTCGATGCGCGACGAGCGGACGGTGAGGCAGGCCATCGGCGTGTCCATCGGTTTTCAGTTCATCATCGGGCTGTCGGTGATGGCGATCGGACTGTTCACAAGGGTTCTCTTCCCCACCCTGGCGTCCGAAGACCAGGCCAGCTCCATCATGGCGTTCGAGGTTCTACCGCCGATCGTCGGGGCACTGCTGATCGTCGCCATGCTGTCGGCCATCATGTCCACCGTGAACTCGATCCTGCTGGTGACGGGAGCCGGAGTGGCGCACGACCTGTACGGCAAGTTCATACGGCCCGACGCCAGTCAGGCTCACCTGCTGGCGGTAAACCGCATCGCCATCGTGGTACTTGCGATCATTCCGATCTTCTTCGCGCTGCAGAAGTACGGCGATGTCCAGGCCATCGTGGTCGAGCAATCGAAGTTCATCGCCAGTTTCTTCTTCGTTCCCGTCGTCATCGGGCTCAACTGGCGGCGCGGTACGGCCGCCGGGGCCATCGCCGGGATGCTGGGCGGTTTCCTGGCCTGTCTGATCTGGGAATTCACGGGCCAGAGCGGCTTCGCGTCCCACGGAATCGACGCGGTGGAGGTTGGAGTGTTCACATCGCTCGTTCTGTTCGTGCTCGTTTCGCGATTCACCCGTCCCGTACCCGAAGAGAATCTGAGCACGTTTTTTCCTAAGAGGAGTTGACCCATGAGTCTCACGAAGCGCGGCACCCCCTACAAGTCGTTCGAATTCCTCGAACCGGGAAGGGACTACCGGCATTTCGAGCTGGCGCCCGAACGCGATCGAGTCGCATTGCAGGTGGTCGAACTGAGCGCTGACGAGGAAGCGCGCGTTCAACGTCTGCTGGACGAACACGTCTATATCTCGCTCCACGAACACCTGGGCGTCTTCCCGGCGAACATCGACCAGTCGCCGGCCTATACCCACGAAGGCCGGATGTTCACCGGGTTCGAGGGTCTGGCAGATTGCCACTGGGACTGCGTCTTCGACAACCTGATGGACGGCATCCTCAACATCGAGTCGAAGAGCGGTTGGAAATGGACCGAGGTGATCCACGACCTCGGGATGCGACTCTGCGACCTGGCCCACCAGGACTTCGTCTTCCACGCCACGACCGTGGACGACATCATCCGTGCCCACGACGAGGGCCGCATCGCCTGGGTCGCCTCCATCGAAGGCGCCGCGATGATCGAGAACGAATTGGACCGAATCGACGTGCTGTACGGCCTCGGCGTCAGGGCGCTGGGAATCACCTACAGCGAGTCGAACGCGTTGGGATCCGGACTACGCGAGCCGGGTGACGGGGGCCTTACGGTCTTCGGTCGCAGTGCGGTGGAGCGTATGAACAAGGTGGGAATGCTCATAGACTGCGCGCACTGCGGAGACCAGACCACCCTCGACACCGTCGAAGCCAGCACCCAGCCCATCTTGCTCAGCCATATCGGGGCACGCGCGCTATGGAACTCTAATCGCCTGGCTCCCGATAACGTTCTGAAAGCCTGCGCCGACAAAGGCGGTGTGATCGGCGTAGAGGCAGCGCCCCACACGACGCTCTCGCGGGACCACACCAGCCATTCTCTCGCATCGGTGATGGACCACTTCCAGTACATCGAAAGCCTGGTGGGCATCGACCACGTCTCGTTCGGGCCCGACACGATCTACGGCGATCACGTGGGACTGCACAACGTCTACGCCGCCGCGCTATCCATCAAGCACGCCCACGGCTCGGGCAGCGGTGGTCCCGAGAATCCGCCCTTCGAGAAAGTCGAATACGTCGCCGGCCTCGAGAACCCGACCGAAGGCTCGCTAAATATCGTGCGCGCGCTAGTGAAGTACGGTTACTCCGACGAGGACATCGCCAAGGTGATGGGCGGCAACGCGCTTCGGGTTCTGCGCGAGGTGTGGGTGTGATCTAGGACCGAGGCCCGAGCTGTGAGCATGAAGCTCGCGCCCCACGGCCGCGTTTTCCGGCCCTCAGTACGGGAGCGCCGCGGCTTCGTCGGGCTTACCCCAGCGTTCGTAGAGCATGGCGAAGCGCTCGCGCGCCTCGACGCGATAGCGGTCGCCTTCGATGCGCTTCTCCAGCAGGATCGCGTATCCGGTTTCCAGTTGGTGTTCGGCCTCCTCGTAACGACCCAGGCCCGCCAGCGCCTCTCCCCATAACGTCTGCGACAGGCCCGTTCCCCAGTAGCCCTCGGGCAGCTTCTCCAAGCGGATGCGAACCGATTCACGAGCGAGGGGCTCGGCTTCTTCGTAGCGGCCCACTTTGGCGAGCATCCGCCCGAGGACGTAACCGCAGGTCGCGGTGTTCGGACTGTCGGGGCCCATGATCTGGACGTTCATGGCATAGCCCTTTCGAGCGGCTTCCTCGGCATCGGGGTACTGACCGTCATCCGTCAGATAGCTGCTCAGGTTGCAGTAATCCATGGCGACGTATTCGTGCTCCGCGCCCAGAAGCTCTACATCCAGTTCGATAACCTGGCGCTGGTACTCCGCCGCCCGGGCGTTCTCGCCTTTGTCAGCGAGAAGCGCGGCGATGTTGTTGAGGTTGTCAGCCACGCTGTAGTGCTTCTCGCCATGGAGCTTGCGGTTGAGCTCCAAAGACAGGTTGTGGTAGTACTCGGCTTCCTCGAAGTCGCCCTGGTCGTGGCGCAGATTGGCGAGGTTGTTGTAGGACATGCCGATGAGCGGATGCTCGTCTCCGAATTTCGCCCGATACCTCTCCAGAACCTGGCGTTGGATCATCTCCGCTTCCGCATATTCCCCCTTTTCCTTGAGGACGGTGGCGAGGTTGTTCATCCAGGTGGTGATGTTGGGATGATCGTCACCGAGAACACGTCGCCCCCACTCGAGTTGCTCGCGGTGGATCGCCTCCGCCTCGTCGAAGCGCCCCTGGCGGTTCACCGCCCGGGCCAGGTGGCTCATCGTGATACCGACGCCGGGATGATCATCGCCCTGCAGCTCGCGCCGCAGCGCAATCGATTCGCGGAGGAGCTGCTCCGCTTCTTCGTACTCGCCGGAGCGGATGAGGAAGGAGCCGAGGTTGCTCATGATGACGGCCTTCGTCTCCAGGTCCTCGCCTTCGAGGTCCTGGCTGGCCGCCAAGGCCTCCCTAAGAATCGCGATGCCTCCCTGCACGTCGCCCTGCTCTTCTCGAACCAGCCCTGTGGCGTTCAACGTGCCGAGGGTTGACGCGTCGTTTTCTGGCAGATGCTCGCGCTTGAGTGCCAGCGAAGCGATGTAGAGCGATTCGGCCTGCGCGTACTCGCCCTTGATCCGGAGGATCGAGGCCAAGTCGTGCATGCTCTTGGCGACTTCCACGTGATCGTCGCCGTAGATCTCGCGATTCACCGTCAGGGCGCGTTCGTGCAACGGGAGCGCCTCGTCGTAGAGTCCGAGACTCTCGTAGGTTCGGCCGATCACGCCCATCAGTGCGGCCCGCACCTCGGGTTGATCGACCAACTCGTCATCTATTCGCTCGGCACCGCGATCGAGAAGCTCGCGAGCCGTGACCTCGTTCCCCCGGGATTCGCCGGGATCGGACACCTCGAACAGTTCGGTGAGGAACCCAGCGACTTGTTCCGCTTTCGCGGCCTCTTGTCGGGCGTTATCTCGCTCGTGGGCCAAGCGATTCAGATAGAAACCCGTCAATCCGGCGATCGCCACGATGATCGCTGCGCCGGCCGTGATTGCTGCCTTGTGCCGACGCACGAACTTGCTGGTCCGGTACCCCCAGGTATCCTTGCGGGCTTGAACCGTGCGACCCTCGAGGTACCGGCGAATATCATCGGAGAACTGAGCGACCGAAGCGTAACGTCGGATCGGCTCCTTCCTGAGGGCCATCAACACTATGTTGTCGAGGTCGCCGGCCAGTTGCTTGCGTAGCCGATCCGGGGTTACGCGGCGGCTGCGGCTGACCGACTCCGGTGTGACTTTCCTCGGACCGCCGCCGTTCCGCGGTGGCAACTCGTCCTCCTGAGATACCGCGGTGCTGGGCTTGTCGGGCTCTTCCGTACAGATGACCCTCTCGACTTCGCCCGGCGCGTCGCGTTTGATTCGATAGGGTCGATGGCCAGTGAGTAGTTCATAGAGCAGCACGCCAAGCGAATACACATCGCTGGCGGTCGTGACGGGCTCGCCCTTCACCTGTTCGGGGCTCGCGTACTCCGGCGTCATCAATCGCACTTGCGTTCGAGTGACCGGCACACCCGACTCGCTGTCCAGTAGCTTGGCGATGCCGAAGTCGAGCAGCTTCGGAGACCCGTCCCCCGCGACCAGGATATTCCCCGGCTTCACGTCGCGGTGAACCACCAGGTTGCCGTGAGCATACTGGACCGCTTCGCATACTCGACGAAACAGTTGCAGTCGTTCCTTCGTGGTCAGTTCGTGGTTGTCGCAATAAGAATCGATGGGTTCGCCGTCTATGTGCTCCATGACCACATAGGGAAGCCCATCATCGGTGGTACCGCCGTCTAAAAGTCGAGCGATGTAGGGATGATCGAGGTTGGCCAGTATCTGACGCTCGGCGAGGAACCGGCGGCGGACCTCGTCGTCGTCGGCACCCCAGCGGATGAGCTTGATGGCGACTTGCTTGCGGTACTCGTCGTCGGCGCGAACGGCCAGGAAGACCTTCCCCATCCCGCCTGTGCCCAACTCGCTTTCGACCTGGTAGGCACCGATTCGACGACTGCCCTCATCGAGGGTTACAGACGCGGCCAGCGACTGCGCGGCATCGCCCACCGCCTCCCCGATGAACGAACCGGCTTCCGCGTCGGCGCTGAGCAGCGACTCGACCTCTTCGCGCAGCTGCGTGTCGTCACCGCAGGCCTCGGTCAGATAGACGGCGCGTTTTTCGGGGGCCAGGCCGGACGCCTGCTCGAACAGATCTTGGAGACGCTTCCATCGTTCGCCCTTCATAGCTCGGACCTCACTGCAACTCGCGATAGAGCCAGGCCTTCGCCATCCTCAACTCGCGGTCGACGGTGGAAGCGGAGATGTCGAGGGCCTCCGCCGTTTCGTCGTAGTTGAGTCCTCCGAAGTACTTGAGCTCTATGACGCGGGCTTTGCGCTCGTCCTGGTCGGCCAGGCGGCTGAGAGCCTCGTCGAGGAGCACCAGATCCTCGGACGGTTCGGAGGAAACGAGTACGGCCTCCTCGAGCGTCAGCTTGGCCGCTCCGCCACCGCGTTTGGCCCGGCCCTTGGACTTGGCGTGATCCACCAGGATGCGCCGCATCATCGTCGCCGCCGTGGCCATGAAGTGGACGCGGTCCTTCCACTCCACGTTGGCCTCGACCAGGCGTACGTAGGCCTCGTGGACCAGCGCTGTGGGTTGAAGCGTGTGGTCTGGGCGTTCTCCGCGCATGGCGCGCTCGGCCAACCGGCGAAGCTCGTCGTAGACCAGCGGTGTGAGCTTGTCGAGAGCTTCCCGGTCGCCCCGGCGCCAGGCCTGCAGGAGCTGGGTGACGGTCTGTTGTTCGGACACGGTGCCTTGTCCTTCTTGTCGAACTACCAAAATAAAATGGGTCGGAGGCGAGGGTCAAATGGCAGGCGGTCGGGCCCCCGGCTCGATCAGGGAGCGGTCTTGACCGGTCGCACATTGATTCCGGGCGGCCACGTTAGCTATCTTGGCGCTTCATGAGCGGCAAGCCCCATAACTACCAGACCTTCTTCGCCGAGCTGAAACGGCGGCACGTCTTCAAGGTCGCCGCCGTCTACGGCGCCGTCACCTTCATCGTCCTGCAGGTGATCGACCTGGTCGCACCGGCGCTGAACCTACCTGAGGTCGTGATGACCGTCGCCGTGGTCATCGCCGTGGCCGCCTTTCCGGTGACGATGGTGCTCGCCTGGGTGTTCGACGTGACGCCCAAGGGGGTGCAACGCACCGATCCGGCCGCGTCAGGCGAGCTGGAGGCGATCGTGGCGCAGGCGCCGGGGCAGCGCTGGCCCATCGGGATGCTGGCAATGGCCGGGATTTTTGCCCTCATCATCGGCGTGCTGTGGACGCTCCAGCGGAGCGGCAACTTCGGCTCGCCGGCTGAAGGCGAGCGGGCCGCGTCGATCGCGGTGCTTCCCTTCGTCAATATGAGCGGCGGCGAGGAGAACGAGTACTTCAGCGACGGGATCACCGAGGAGATCCTCAACGCGCTGGCCCAGGTCCCGGGGCTGAAGGTCGCCGCGCGGACTTCCGCGTTCCAGTTCAAGGGGCAGCAGCTAGATCTGCGCGATGTCGGCCAGCAGCTGAACGTCGCCACGGTGCTCGAAGGCAGCGTGCAGCGCGTGGGTGACGAAGTCCGCATCACGGCCCAGCTGATCGACGCCGAGACCGGGTACCACATCTGGTCGGGTAAGTACGATCGTGAGCTAGTGGATATTTTCGCCGTGGAAGACGAGATCGCCCGCGCCATCGCCGACACGCTGCGGGCGCCGTTGGGGCTCGAGCCGGCCAGTCAGCTGGTTAGGCGGGCGACCGGCGATGCGGAGGCCTACGAGCTCTACCTGCAGGGCCAGGCCATGCTGATGGAACGCGGCCCATCGCTCCTCCGCGCCATCACCCTGTACGAACGCGCACTCGATCGTGACCCCGATTTCGCGGCTGCGCATGCGGGTCTGGCAGAAGCCTACGCCCTGATGCCGTGGTACGACCTGGGCGACTGGCGCTCATCGCTGGAAGCCGCAGAACAGTCGGCCCGGCGGGCCCTGCTTATCGACAGCACATCGGCCCGAGCGCACGTGGCGCTGGCCAACGTTAGCCGCGACATGTGGGAATGGACCGCCGCCGGCGAGCACTACGCGCGAGCGGTTCAACTCGCTCCCAACGATGCCGAGACCCTGCATCAATACGGTCAGTACTTGAGCATGGTTGGGAGACACGACGCGGCCCTCGAGCAGACCGATCTGTACGTCGAGTTGGACCCACTGTCTCCTATCATGAACGCCGGTCACGCCCGGGCCCGTATGTACGTCGGCCGCTATGACGAAGCCATCGGCTCGCTGACCCGGGCCATCGAACTGGACCCTAATCTCGGTTTAGCGCACCTGTGGCTGATGTGGTGCTATGTCATGACGGGGCAATACGACGAGGCCGAGCAAGCGGGGCGCCTGGGCGCAGGGCTGGTAGGTCGGGACCCTGCAGACTACGTAACAATGCTGCGGGCGGTGGAAATCGGCGGGGACGCGAAAGACGCGGCGCTCGAGCTTCTGGCGACGTCCACCGACGATACCTGGGAGCTATCGCCACAGGCACAGGCTTTCTGGTACGTCCTGCTGGACGAGTACGATCTTGCGTTGCAGGCGCTGAATAGCGCGGCGGACGTTGGCATGGGCAACCTCAACGCGCTTCAGGATGCCAGGGTCGATCCGCTGCGTGACGACCCACGCTTCAACGACATCCTCGAACGATTAGGCTTGTCCGAGCTACCCACACGTTGATTCCCTTCACCGCTGCTGTGTATCTTGGCGTCGCATGAGTAGAGAGCCCCGAACCTACCAGACCTTCTTTGCCGAACTAAAGCGGCGCCAGGTTTTCAAAGTGGCAGCTGTCTACGGCGCCGTCACCTTCGTTGTCCTTCAGGCCATCGACCTGATCGTTCCGGCCCTGAATCTCCCCGAGGTCGTGATGACCGCCACCGTGGTCATGTCGCTGGCCGCCTTCCCGGTCGCATTGGCGTTGACCTGGGTCTTCGACGTGACGCCCCGCGGCGTTAGCCGCACCGACCCGGCGAAGACCGGTGAATTGGAGGCGATCGTAGCTCAGCCTGTGGGCCGCCGCTGGCCTGCGGGGATTCTGGCATTAGCTGGAACGCTGGCGCTCATCCTCGGGGGGTGGTGGACCCTCCAGCGCGGCGACTCGTCAGCGGGCGCTCCGGCAGTGGAAGACCGGCCGGCGGCGGACGCTGTTCGTACGGCACCCGATCGCAAGAAGATCGCCGTTTTGCCGTTCGAGAACCTGGGAGCCGCAGAGGATGAGTACTTCTCGGACGGGCTCACCGAGGAGATCATCTCGCGCCTGGCCGAATTAAACGGGCTGGCCGTCATCTCGCGCACCAGCGCGCTGCAGTACAAGGGCACCATCAAGACGATCGGGCAGATCGGCGAAGAGCTCGACGTCGATTACATCCTGGAAGGAACCGTACGCTGGGAGCGCACGGGGGACGATAGTCGCATTCGAGTTACGCCGCAGCTCATCCAGGTCGAAGACGATACTCATCTTTGGACTGAGCGGTATGACGCGGTGCTCGCCGGCGTGTTCGAGATCCAGTCGGACATCGCCGCCAGCGTTGCCGAGGCGATGGGCATGACGCTTCTCGAACCGGCGGCTGGGTCAGGAAGCCGACAGCCGACGGACAACCTGGAGGCCTACACCTACTTCCTGCGCGGACGGGACTTACTCAAACGAGGGTACACCGAGGAGCAAACGTGGGGAGCGACGGCTCAGCTCCAGCGCGCCGTGGACCTCGACCCGAACTTCGCCCAGGCGCGCGCCTGGCTGTCGCGGGCGCACACACAGCTCTACTGGTTCTTTTTCGACCGATCGGACGAGCGCCTTGAGATAGCCCAGCAGGAACTCGACCGCGCCCTGGAATTGGACCCCGAGCTGCCGGCTGCCTACCTGGCCTCGGGTGAACTTCACTATCGTCTGCGCGACTACGAGCGCGCGCTGCCGGAGCTACGCATCGCTCGAGCCAAACTCCCCGGCGACGGCGAGGTCGCGCATACGATAGGTATAGCGCTGCGGCGGATGGGTGATTGGGAAGCGACTATTGAGCCCCTCCGTGAATCCGCCGAGTTGGACCCCCAATCCGCCGAGACGATCCACACGGTAGGCTCGACGCTCTTCTACATGCGCCGATACGAAGAGGCGGCATCTTACTTGGACCGCGCCGCGACGCTACAGCTGGATTGGCCGCAGCCCCTCCTCTACCGGGCCTGGGTCGAGTTGGCCTGGAACGGCGATGCGGAAGCGGCCCGGCGCATCATCGAGACGGCTCAAGAGAGAATAGCGCCGAACCCCATCTTACCGGCGGTGGATGACGTTCAGCCCTGGCAGATGCTCCGGATCATCGGCGGCGATGACTCGGAGTGGTTGGCCGGCCTTCCGGCGAGCTTCTTCGGCAACGACACGGCCTCCTTCTATCTCGTACAAGCCGAGTCAGCCGAACGAATGGGACGGACACAAGAGGCTGTGGACGCATACGAGTCGCTCCGCACCATGATGGAGCGAGCCCTCGGACAGCGGCCGGACGAAGCACGCTATCACAGCCTGCTCGGGGTGGCGTTGGCTGGACTGGGACGATCGGAAGAAGCCGTGGCCCAGGCACGACGGGCGACGGAACTGCTCCCGGTAACCGTCGACGCGCTCTGGGGCCACGCATTTCACGTCAACCTCGCCTGGATCTATGCCCGTCTGGGAGAGGCAGACCCGGCGCTGGAGGAGCTGGAATACGTGCTGTCGATTCCCGGGCCCTCCAGCCTCGCGCTGCTGGCCATCGATCCCCACTACGAAAAGCTCCGAGAGGACCCTAGATTCGCTCAACTCAGCGATAGCAGCCAGACCGGGCGGCGCTAGAGCCCCATAAGCACGTGTTCGGACCTACCAAGACTTGACTCGTGGTGGTACCGACAGTATTATTTGTCAAGACATTACAAACTATCGGATGACACCATGTCTGCTGCCACAGCTCTCGATCTAGTACACGAACCCGCCCGGGCCGCTGCCCTCCTCCACCCTCTGCGTCTCGAGATCCTCGAGGCGCTCAGGCAGCCCGGCTCGGCCACCAGTGTGGCCCAACGCCTTAACCTTCCCCGCCAGCGGGTGAACTACCACCTGCGAGAGCTGGAGAAGGAAGGACTGGTCGAACTCGTGGACGAACGCCGCAAGGGTAATTGCACTGAGCGCATTGTACGCGCTACCGCTCGCCACTACCTGATCACCCCCGAGGTGTTGGGTGGGTTGGCCGCCGATCCTGCCGCCATCCGCGACCGGGTATCGTCCGCCTACCTGGTGGCGGTCGCCGCGCAGACGATCCGCGACCTGAGTGCGCTGCGCAGTGGCGCGGACGAGGCCGGCAAAAAGCTCGCGACGTTCACACTGCAAAGCGAGGTCGCCTTCGTATCGCCGAAAGAACGAAACGCCTTCGCCGAAGAACTATCGAACGAGGTGGCGCGACTCGTGGCCAAGTACCACCACGAAAGCTCTCCCCACGCACGACGCTTCAAGCTCACGCTCGGCATGTACCCCAGCTCGAGGGGTATCGGCTCGAACACGGGCACCGGCGGCAACGAGCCGATCACACCGCCCCAACCACAGGAGACAGATGGATGATCTCGAACGACGCTCAAGCTCGAACGCCCACTCGTACCGTCGAAGATGAAGTCCAGATCGCCGCTCCCGTCGAAAGCGTGTGGCGCGCGCTAACCGAAGCCGGCGAGCTGTCCAACTGGTTCCCCCTCGAAGCGACCGTAACGCCGGGTGAAGGTGGAGCGATCTGGCTGAGTTGGGAGGATCTGGCCGAGTGGGATCAGAAGATACGGATCTGGGAACCCAACAAGCATCTGCAAACGACATACGTCTCGGACAAGCCCGCACCGGCGCCGGTGGAGATCGCCATCGATTTCCACCTGGAAGCCAAGGCCGGCGGAACGGTGCTGCGGGTCGTGCACTCCGGTTTCGGCGCCGACGCCTCGTGGGACACGGAGTACTTCGGGGTCAAGCTCGGTTGGCGCTACGAGTTGCAGAGCCTGCAACATTACCTGGAGAAACACCCCGGTGTGGCGCGAAGGGTCGCCTGGGCCAAGACCGCCCTCGATGTCACGACGGAACAAGCGTGGGAGACGCTGCTAGGGGCCGACGGCTTCGCGTCCGACGGCACCCTGGCGGGGCTCAAACCGGGCGATCGCTATTCCATCACGAACGCCGCAGGCCAGGTCTTCAGCGGCGTGGTACGAACGATGAGCCGGCCGATGGAGTTTTCGGGGACAGTTGAGAACCTCGGCGACTCGTTGATCCGCATCGCCTTCGAGCACGGCTCGCCGGTCCCGGTGGCGTTGATCTGGTTGGCCACCTATGGCTTGTCCCAAGTCCAGGTCGACGAGCTGCAGGCCAGCTTCAAGTCTACGCTGGATACCCTGTTAGGCCGCGAGCGCTAGCCGTTTCTTCGATCGAGCACCCCTGAGGGTCGGCTCGGATCGACCCCTCCGACCCCCGGGCCGATGTCCGGGGGTTTGCGCGAACGGTGGATGTCTTTTTATAATTCGCGGCCATGAGCCCCGACCAAACACCCAGCAGTTTACTCGAGCGAGCTAAGTCCGCACGTCTGGTGCGGATTGTCGTCGTATATCTTGCCGTCTCCTGGGGCGTCATCCAGGCCCTCGATATCCTGTCTCAGCAATTCACCCTGCCCGACTGGTTCTTCCCGGTCGGGATCGGACTTCTGCTCATTGGGCTCCCGATCATTATCGCCACCGCTCTGCTACAGAATGGCCTTAGGCAGCCTGCCCAAGACGCGATGCCAGCCGCGCCGGTCCAGAAGCCACGCACATCGTGGAGCCAGCCGCGCAGTCTGTTTACGTGGAAGCGAGCGATCTTCGGCGGCGTCCTCGCCTTCGCGGCGTTGAGCACTATGGGATTAGCGCTAATCCTCTCGCGAGATCCCGGCGGCGAGTTGCAGGATGACGTCGTGGCCGTGATGCCTTTCCAGATTGTGGGCGGCGAGACCGAGCTGTGGCGCGAGGGGTTGGTGGACCTGGTATCGACCGCTTTGGACGGGACCGGCGCGTATCACGCCACCGACCCGCGGGCGGTTCTGATACGATGGAATAAGGAAATAGGCGGAACCGAGGAGCTCGCAGCGCCCGATGAGGCGGCCGCAGTCGCGGCGGAGCTGGGCGCGGGCAACATGATCCTGGGCAGCGTGATCACGACCGCGCCGGGCGAAGTGCGTGTCCACGCGGAGCTGTTCAACGTGCGTTGGCTGCGGAAGGACGCTTCGGCGACGGTGGAGGGTCCCGAGTCGGAGATGACATCTCTGGTGGACCAACTGACCGTCGATCTTCTCAAATCGATCTGGCAGGAAGGCGAGGTCCCCGAGGTACGGGTGTCGACGGTCACCACGGCGTCGATCCCGGCGTTGCGCGCCTACTTGGAAGGAGAGCAGGCGTTCCGCCAGAGCCGATTCACCGAGGCGCAGCAGTCGTTCGCTCGTGCGGTGGAACTCGACACGACCTTCGCTATCGCCGCGCACCGTCTGTCGTTCGCCTACGGTTGGGCGCTGGGCGCCTTCGAGGAAGAGCACATTCGGAACGCCGAGTTGGCCGCGCGCCACACAGCGGGACTGCCGGCCCGGGATAGCTTGCTGATCACGGGTCACAAGTTGGTGGACATCGACGGCGACTTGCACACCATCGAGCTCTACGAGAACCTGACGCGCCGCTACCCGGACGACTACGAGGCCTGGTACGGTTTCGGGGAAGCGCTCTATCACCTGGGCGACCAGGTCGGCTATGGGCGCGACCGCGTGATCGAAGCCATGGCTCGAGCCTATGCCATCGACTCCACCATCGCGCCATCACTCTTCCACCTCATTCAGGGAACCTTTTACCGAGACGAGCTGGCCGAGGCCCGCGAGTGGACCGCGCGCTACCTGGCCATCGATTCCACGTCGCCCTATTCATACGGGTTACGTCTGGGAAGCGCCTTGCGGTTGGGCCCACCCGAGGATTCAGCGGTCGCGGCCCAGGCGCTCGACTCGCTCAGCCTAACGCTGTTCAGCCAGATTCGGTTCGCCGTCCCAGCTGGCCGATCGAGCCTGCCGTATTCGGAGACCGTGCTGCTGGCCGCGGGCGATCCGCGGATGCCAGCACCGGCCAGGGCCAGCGCGCTGGAGGACCTGGGCCACCAGTACCTGCGACACGGCCAGATCGCCGATTGGCTGGCACTCGACCGGGAAGCCGATCGGATCCAGGGTCGAGAGAACGAGCTGTTCACGTTGACGATGACCCGATTGGCCGGGTTGCTGAACGATCCCGCGGCCATCGCTCTGCAAGAGCAGTTGACGGGACGCGAAGACTATCCCGAGACGGCCGATTACCTGGCCTCGCTGTATGCCCAGCAGCGCCGGTTCTCCGACGCGCAGCTGGCGGTGGACTGGCTGGAGGGCGCCGCCGACAGCCTCGATGAAGCCGGGGTTACCGCCCGGGCCCGTGCATACCGTGGAATGGCGCTGGCTTACCAAGGCCACATCGCCGCGGCACAAGAAGACGGCACGGCCGCCATCGACTACCTGCGGCGCGGTCTCACGCTCATCCCGGGCAACTGGAACGTGTTGCGAAACGCGCACCGGTATCTCCTGGCCAACCTGGTGGAGGACAGCGACCAGCTAGAGGCGCTGCGAATCTACGGGTCGCTTTACCAGTCTGCGTGGCTTGAGGCGCTGGGTTACCTTCGTCGCGCCCAGCTGCACGAGCGTCGCGACGAGCTGGACGATGCGCTCCGCTACTACGGATGGTTTTTGGAGTTGTGGGAGAACGCTGACGAGCACCTTCAGCCGCAGGTCGAGTCGGCGCGACGCGCCGTAGACCGACTCTCAGGCGAAGGCGTGGCGGACTGATCCCGAAGCAGCCGATCGCGGTTCTACATCCTTACAGATCCAGCAGAGACCACTCGCGGCCTATCGGAGCCGTTCCCATGCGCAAGCCGCGATCTTGGGTCACCAACACGTTATCCGAGAGATTGAACCCGAAGCCGTTCTCTGCGTCGTACAGACCGGGCTCGATGGAGAAGTGCATCCCTCGCCGCATCACGGTATAGTCGCCCAAGGCATGGTAGGGAGGTTGATGGCCTTCCATCCCCTGACCGTGCCCGGGTCGATGGTAAATGAGGTGAGCGCAGCCGTTCCGCACTTGGAAATCGTGGACCGACTTCGCCACGTTCGAGCACGTGTTCCCCGCGTAGCACTGCTCGGCCTGCATCTCGAACGCCCGAGTATGTAGGTCCCAGATCTCGTACTGATAGTTGGTCCACTCGGGGATCAGGAAGCAGCGGTATTGCTCGCCGCCATAGCCGCCCACACGGATGATCGCTGCGATCTGCACCGCGTCACCGCGTTCCACCTTTGACCAATACGGCTGGTTGGGGTGCGGAAAACCTGTCACCCGACCGCTACGGCACCCGATGTTGAGGGAGATCCCCACCGCCTGGTGCGGTGTCTCGTCGGTGGGCACGTCCGGCATGATCCGGTTCATCCCCCAAAGCGTGGCCGCGTTGGCGACCTCCCAGTCTGTGACTCCCAGGCCACGCTCCAACAGATAATCGCGGCCGAAGGCGTGAATCTCGGACGAGTAGTCCATGGCTCGCTGAGCCAGCGCCGTTTCCATATCGTCCTTAACCACCCGGTGTCGCACGAGGATGTCGTAGATGTCGACGAACTGCGTGGACGGCATCGCCTCGGCCATCATCCCGAAGGGCCCGGTCTGCGGCCGCATGGGGCGTGGCACGTCGAAGTCGCCGAACAGGTCGAGGCGCTCGGCGTCCTCCTGCCCGGGTAGAATGCCTATTTCGGCCAGCGAGCCTGAGTCGATGCCGATGGTTTTGTCGCCGTACCCGAGATTCGCCAGCGTCTCGCCCCACCAACGGAAAACGTTCACCGTGCGACCTTGCACGACGTCACCCTTGTTCGGGTAACCACCCTCCGCATGGTGCCAATCGAAGTAGTAAGCCTCCGCCTGTCCCCAGTCCCGCACCAGCGTTTCGTCCAGGAACGGGTAGAGCCAAACGACTGCATCCCGATCCATAGGCAGAAAGCAGCCGTAGGGGCGCTCGGTACCCAGGTGGAAGTAGCCCACGGCGTAGATGATGTTGAGCCGCTGGGTGAGGAAGAGTCCGCCGTCGATTCCGCGCGCTCGTGCCTCCGCCTTCAGCGCCCGCGCCTTGTTCACGTACCAGTCCCACGGCAGCCGATCAAAGTCCGCAGGCTGTGGCAGCTCGGCCGAGCGCGCACCCTGCTCTTCCCGCAGCAAGTCGAAGCTGCCACCCTGGGTCTCGGCTCGAGCCATCGCACTCTCATCAGGCCAGACTTCGCGCGGTCCCACGATGCCCGCTGTGGCCAGTCCTGTGCCCATCGTTCCGGTGAGATCGTTGCGCGAAAACCAGGACATGGGATCCTCCAGTGATCTGAGGCTCGGTTCTCAGCCGAACGTCCCCATGCGGGGCTCCTTCATCCTCGCGCCTCGGCAACCACCGCGTCAACACCCTGGTTTGCGGGGACGGGTCCGTGACGGGCAAGCTGTGATCAGTAATCAGTGGCGTGAAGTGTGATCGTGCCCGGCGGACACTTCCAGCTCAAGGCCGTTCGTCGTACCAGAACGTCGGGTAATCCGGCTTGTCGCTGCTCTGGCGATCTTCATCGCGGACCGATCCGCCCGGCATGACATAGACGAACAACTCGCCGCCTCGCACGGTCAGCGTCTGACCGCAACCGTAGCACAGGCTTTCTCCACCTCTTGCGATGTCGGCGTGAACGAATTCGCATGTGGGACAGCTCACCCGCATCTGCATCTTTCCGTACGCGATGGGCACGAGGAACGTGTACTCTGCAACGTAGTATCGGGGCATGGTTCTTCGGTTGGCTGTGGGCCGCAGGCCGTAGACCGTGGCTGATGGTCGCAGGCTGAAAGCCGTGGGATTTAGGGGCGGGGGGACGAATTATGGGAAGGACGGCGGTGGGGATTGGTGTATACTCCACTGTCCCCGAAGTGTTCCCCACCTCCCACTCCTCCTCCTAATCGTACTCTTTATCCTAATCGTACTCTTTATCCTAATCGTACTCTTTATCCTAATCGTACTCGTACTCCTAATCGTACCCGTGATCCTACTCGTGCTCCAGACTGTCGCCGAGCACGATGGCGACTAGGAGTACGATCACGAGTACGAGTACGAGTAGGATTACGATCAAGAGTAGGAGTAGGAAGCGGAGGAGGTGTCAGATCAGAGCAGCTAGATCGGGATAAAGCTCTTGCAGACGCTCGGCCAGCTGGGCCTCCTCGGCGAGCAGTTCGAAATCGGCGAAGTCGAAGCCGGGCCCCACCGTGCATCCGACCAGACTGTACGATCCCATGGTCCTGGCGGCTTGCCAACTTCCGGCGGAAACCGAAGCCACGGGTTCCAGGGCATCCGTTGCCGACCCCAAAACACCCCGTTCTAACCGACTGAAGTCGCCGTCGAGTCGTAACAGCTCGACGGGAGAGCCCTCGATGAAGTGCCATACTTCGTCGGATCGAAGCCGATGCCAACGGCTGAACTCGCCATCGACGAGGAGGAAGTAGATGCTGGTGAGGGCCGGGCGCGATTCCCGCTCGTCGCTCGGGCTCACGTCGGAACCCGAGCGGAAGATCTCTCGATAGTACCCGCCCTCGGGGTGGGACTCGAGCTGCAGTTTCTCGATGAGGGACGCGACCTTCGGTTCCAAGCAGTTACCCCATGACGAGCGTGAGGCGTGACCTTCGACTCGGCGCCGAAGATGCAACCTCCACACCCTCGGCAGCAAGGGCACCCTAGACTACGCTGGAACGAAGGCCAGAGCGATGACCAACAGAACGGCCAGGACGATCGCCACGATCCTGCCGGCACCGAGAGGGTTGTAGCTGACCACCAGGTTACCCTTCTCGTCCCACGATGTCGCCCCACTGCGACGAAGGCGACCATGCGAATGAGCCATGGTAAAGAGACTGACCAACGGCAGCCCCACTCCAACGCCGAACAGCCACACTCGCAGACTGCGGGCGAGAGCCTGGTCCACCCTCAACGAGCGGCCATCCTGTTGTTTGACCGAGATGGCGAAGAGCGCCTTGCCCGGAGTGTTGCCGAACCACGCCTGCACGAACGCCTCGGCGATGACCCAGAAGGCGCAGACCACTAGGGTGGCTGTCACGTTGTTATCGAAGATCGATGTCTCGGGCGCGATGAAGGCCAGCACGAAACCGAGCACGAAAGCCGCAACGGCATAATCGACAACACGCGCCAGCCAACGACGCCATGGATGGTTCTCCGAAGAAGCGGGAACGCCGGTCGCTTCGCCGAACCCGGCCTGCGCACCTGCGCCCACCGATCCGGCGTATTCCAGCACCCTCAGCGGCTCCTTCAGCTCCTCGACTGTAGAGGCGCGACACCAGTCATCCATGCCCGGCGCCCAGACGAGTGTGTCCGAGACGATGGCGCCGGCCTGTGCCAAAGCCAGAATCTCATCCAGAGACCGCGGGCCAACCTTGTCTGGGCCTACCAGGTAATACCAGTGCACAGGGGGAGCGGCTGTGGCGACGGTCGAATCGTCACGGTAGCTCATACGGACCTCCTGGGGACGGCTGGGCGGGACAGCTGTTGCAGCGGGGGATCACGCCGGAATCGGCGTAAAGACAGGGGGGAGCGCACCTTACGGCCGCCTATCCGGGCGGCATTCGGGAGGGCGCCACCCCCTTGTACAATGGCCCCTCCGATGAGGTTCCACCTCCTTCAACTGTCAACGTTGATCAGCCTCTTCGCCCGTCTAATCCTAACATTCGGGTGCGTTTCTTCTGGAAGAAGAGCTTGACTGTATTCCCCACTAGCGTGCAGTTTGGTCGTTACCCAACCATTGGTAAGTAGTAATTAGTGATTAGTCAAAACGATCAGTGGCCAGAGGCGAATCGCCCCTGACCACCAATCGTTCATACTACGATGTCACTGTTTACTTATGACTAACTAATCACTACTGACTTCTCTGCTAGTCTCCCGAATAGGCCGGCTCCAACTCCACTCGGCTCTTCTTCCTGTGCAGCAGAGCACGTATGTCGCTGATCACGTACAGCGAAGCCGGAAGCAGCAGCAACGTCAGGAAGGTGCCGAAGACCAAGCCCGCGGCGACCGATATGGCCATCGGTACAAGGAACTGGCCCTGCTCGCTCTGCATAAGGATGATGGGAGCTAGGCCGCCCGCCGTCGTGATTGTCGTCAGCACAATGGGTCGGAATCGGGTCATAGCCGATTCGTACAGCGCCTCACCCACGTCCACGCCCCGTGCAATCATCTTGTTGTAGCGATCGACCAGCACGACCGAGTCGTTGACGATGATCCCCGCCAACGCGACGATCCCCAAGAACGACAGAATCGAGACCGGGATGCCAATGATGAAGTGACCCAAGATTGCGCCGATCACGCCCATCGGGATCAGGCCCATGATCAACAAGGTCTGGATCGGCGACTTGAGCAGGAACAACAGGATCGTAAACATTACGACCAAAGCCAGGGTCATGGTGAAGGTCATCGACCCCACCATCTTCTGGACTTCCTCCTGCTGACCGCTCCCTACCGCCCGCTGCACGCCGTCCACTTGCGACAGCACGCGGGGCACGACTTCGCCGTTGACCTCCGCGAGTACGACGTTGAGATCGTTCTGCGAATAGTCGAGGTCGGCGTATACGGTGGCAGAGCGCATACCGTCGTCGTGGCGGATGCGGCGGACACCGCGCTCGATACGATGCTCGGCGACCTCCGTGAAGGGTACGTAATCGCCGGTCGGCGCACGGACCTTCAGGTTCTCGATCTGGGCGATGGAGACTCGATCTTCCTTCGGGAACCGTGCCCAGACCTTCACTTCATCGCGGCCCTTCTGCAGACGCATGACTTCGTCGCCGTAGAAGCCCTGTCGCAGCTGCGTGGTCAGATCCCTGACCGTGAATCCGAGGGCCTGGCCCTTGGGCTTCAACGTCACCACGAACTCGTTGTTGCCCAACGGTGTGTCGTCGCGGATATCCTTCACGCCGGCGATACCGCGAAGCTCGCTCTTCAGCATCTCCTTGGCCGCGAGCAGTTGCTGGTAGTCGCTGCTCTGGAAACGCACAGAGATGGGCGTTCCGCCAAAGGAGAAGCCACCGACTATGACGTTCTCGGCTTCCGGTACGGTGCCGATGTACTCGGCCAGAGCATCGGAGAATTCACCGACGTCGTATTCCCTGTCCGCAGAAGATGGAAGCACGAAGAAGATGCTCACCGTGTTTCCGCCTTGCCACGAGATGTAGTCCTGTATGGGATTCAGCTCGCCCTTCTTCGGGTGGTCCCACTCGTCGGCGAAGGCCAGCGACCTCTGGATCATCAGATTGCGAATTCCGCTCGCCACTTCGGCCGATGTACCGGCCGGTATCTCCACCTGCATCCGGGCGTAGGGCGCCTCGAGCTCGGGGAAGAATTGGGCCCGCACGTGCTGTCCCTTGAACATGCCGGCCACGGCCAGGATCACCGCGATCATGACAGCGGTCGTGGCCCAGCGATTGGCTAGACAGAGCTTGAGGATTGGACTGTAGACGCGGTTCACGACAAACTGCAGGCCTCCGTTGATCTTGCCGCGCGCCCTTGCGAGAAAATTCTGTGCCTGCGGTTGCTCTCGAAGTGCCCGCGAATGGGCCAAGTGTGCCGGCAGAATTATGAAGGCTTCGACCAAAGAGAAAGCCAGCGCGATGATCATCACCGCGGCGATCTGCCACACATACTTTCCAAGCATACCGTAGAAATAGAAATACGGCACGAAGGCGACCATAGTCGTAATAACGGAGATCGATACCGGCTTGATGACATCCAGTGTTCCGTCGATCGCCGCTTGGATCGGCTTCTTCCCGTATCTCTCGAATTGCGAGTATATACTCTCCCCAATGATGATCCCGTCGTCCACCAGGATCCCGATCACCATGATGATCCCGAACAGGCTCATCTCGTTGATCGTGATATTGAGCAGCCAGAGGACGAAGAACATCCCCAGCAGCGAGAACGGGATCCCCAGCGCCACCCAGAACGACAATCGCACGTTCAGGAAGAGGCCCAGCAGGACGAGGACGAGAGTCAGGCCGATGGCACCGTTAAGGGTCATCAGCGACAGCCGCTCCTCGAGCTCGTCTGTGTCGCGGATGAACGTCTCGAAGTTGACGAGACCCGCGTACCTCGCCTCGTACTGTCCGATGAGGTTGTCCGTGACCTCGGTGACCTCGAGCACGTCCTCGTTGTTGTTGTACATGACGTTGAAGCCAACGGAGACGCGGCCGTTGTACTCCGTGTAGAACATGTTCTCAGGCCACTTCTCCTCGACCGCGGCGATGTCGGCCAAGCGGATCCGCATCCCATCGATCGAAGAAACGACTTCGATACTCTCGAAATCGATGGCTTCGTACTTTCGATTATACGAGCGGATCAAGATCTCTTCCTGGTCCGTCAGGACGGAGCCGGAAGAGATGTTGAGGTTGGAGTTCCGCACCGCGCTAGCGATATCGCCGATCGTCAACTTGTATCGCTGTAGATTCTCAGGAGACACCTCGATTGTAATCTCACGGGGAGGCAATCCCCACCAACGCACCTCGGAGACCTTGCCCGTCGCTAGCAGATCGTCCCGAAACTCCTCGACGATGCTCTTCAGCGCAGTGAGGTCCTCGGGACCGTAGATGCTGAGCATCATGGCCCGGTTCCACATCGTCTCCTGGAAGACAACGGGGTTCTCGGCCCCCGTGGGATACGAACTGATCGAGCTGACGGCGTTCCGGATACGCTGGACCGCCTTGTTCATGTCGTATCCGGGCTGTACTTCGACATCGATGTACGAGGACCCGTCGCTGGAGATCGAGTATACCTTTCCAAGCCCTTCGATGCCGCGCAGAGCTTCCTCGATCTTGATGGTGATACCCTCTTCCACCTCGATCGCCGATGCCCCAGGGTAAGGCACCTGGATCGTCACTTCCTCGATCTCGAGTTTCGGGTTCAGCCGCCTCTCGATGTTGAAGAGGGCGAACACACCCGCCAGCATCACCGCCAGCATCAGCCAATTGGTGACGACTCTGTGTTTGATGAAGTACTCGAGGACGCTTTTCATCTATGACACCCGTTATCGGTAATCAGTAATCAGTAATCAGTATTCGATGATCGTAAAACTGCTCGAATCAGCCGCCTGCCGTTGTCGTGCTGCCGGCGCTGGCTTCGCCTGCAAGCTCGGCGCTGGCGTCGCTTCCGGGCTCAGCCTCTGTATCTTCGGCCAGCTCGGGCTCGGGGTTGAGCTCGGGCATGTTGATGGAGCGAATGTCCATCCCAACCAACGGCTTCTGCAGAATCGTAGTCACGACAATCGTCTCGCCGGACGCCGTATTTCTGACGATCGCCTGATCACCCTGGTATGCGACGACTTCCAGCTGCTGCCGGCTGAGGGTCCCGTCTTCCAATGTGAAGATGAAGTTCTGGCTGTCGAGCAAGTGCCGGGGAACCGGGGCTACATCGCGCAGCAGCTTGCCCTGAATGGCCACGTGGACGTAGCTACCGGGCAGGAAGTTCGGGTCCAGCTCTTTGTTGGTGAACGAGACATAGACGTTGACGGTCTGCGAGTTGCGGTCGACCATCGTCTCCTTGCGGAGGATCTTACCGGCCTTTTGCTCCTCGCTGCTCTCGTCCGCGAAGATCGCGACTTTGGGAACACTCGAGAAGTCGATGGACTGGCTCTCTTCCACCAACAACGGCACGCTGACCACCACGTTCTTCGGGTCGGTCAACGTGAATAGCTGCTGCCCGATGGAAACGAAGCTGTTCTCGATCACGCCGTTCGAACTGACATAGCCGTCGAAGGGTGCGCGAATCGAATGCTTGGAGAGGAGAATCTCCTGGTTCCTCACCGAGTAGTATTTCCCGATGATGTCCTTCGTGCTGACCTTCATCTTCTCCTGCGCGTTGGTGATCTCGGGCAGGTCGGGAATCGCCTTGTCGATGTCCAGAGCATTGAAGTAGTCGAACCAGCGCTTGTAGATGCGCGCATCGTCGAGGCGCAGCTCGGGCAACACCGAGGCGACCGCGTTCATGAAGTCCGACCGCAATCCGTACAACTCGTTCGCCACGTCCCGCGAGTCGATCGCCACGAGCATCTCGCCCATGCGCACGAATGTACCGTCCTTCAGGTCGTTCTTGGCGAACGTTACCCTGCCGTTCGCCTCCGAGATCATGTTCAGAGTCCGCTCGGATTCAACGCGCTCGTTTGTTCGCCTCTTTCTTCGTCGAGCCCAACGCCTGCATCGCGAACAAGCCGACCAAGAGAATGGCCGGGACAGCGCTGACCTTCAGGACGGTTCTCATCTTCATGTCTCAAGTCCTCTAATAGGAACGGGGATTCGCGTTAATGTCCAGTGGTTTTCAGTGCCAAATATTGGACAACAATTGTACAACTGTATATTTCTTGGCTATTCCAGGCGACGACTTAAGCCCAACGCTTTCGGGCCTCGACGGTTTCCGCCGGCCGCCGATCTCATACCTGCCTTACGGGGGAACACTGCCTGTAGGTTTCAGGCTGGTGCGACTTGCCAGATACCTCGTTTTGACGAATAATTACGCCTTTACGTTGCCTGTTGGCTCGTGCGCCAACACCTCGTGAGCCCCGACATGTCAAAATCCGAACGGCACCTTCGGCGCGGTCTCGCTGCGGCCGCCGCCCCACGAACGGGGTGGCGAGCGGGCCGGCCATGCTCTTCTTTGACCGCCGGACAGACTGCTGGGAGCATCACGGGCAACCCCTGCTTGGGATAAGGGAGACTCGTGCATGCAGGACCAAGCGAGAATCAAGACAGCATCCGATCGCAACGCCAAGGCGATTGAGCTGAGGCCGAAACTGGGCCGCGGAACCGCTACGACGACCGTACGACTGCGCGAAGGATTCTCCTGCGAAGTCGAGGAAGGCAAGTGGAAGTTCACGATCGGGATGTCGGAGAAGTCGGGTGGCATCGATAACGGCCCCAACCCGGGGATCATCGGGCGGGGCACTCTGGGAAGTTGCCTGGCGCTGTCTTATGCCATGTGGGCGGCCCGACTCCAAGTACCGATCACGAGCCTGGAGGTGGAGGTGCAGGCGGACTACGACGCCCGGGGCATGTATGGCGTTGGCGATGTCCCGCCAGGGTACGAGCGAATTCGATGGAGTGTAACGGTCGAGAGCGACGCGCCGGAGGAGGACGTTAGGCGAATGCTGGATGAATCCGATTCGCACTGCGATTTCCTACACGTCTTCCGGCATCCCCAGGACATCCAGCGGCAGGTCCGTGTGTTGACCCCCGAGAGGAGGTAGTCGTCATGGATGCCAGGCTTCAGCGGCGCGTTCAGCGTTATGGTTGGGACAAGGCCGTCGGGCACTACGAGCGATTCTGGGCACGCCAGCTCGAGCCTTCCCAGGCGCTCCTGTTGGAGATGGCCGACCTTCGCGCCGGCGAGCGCGTTCTCGATGTTGCGTGCGGAACCGGACTGGTGACGCTGCCCGCGGCCAGCGCAGTCGGCCCGGAGGGGCACGTCACCGGCACCGACATATCCGAGCAGATGGTGCTCACTCTGGCAGAAGAAGCCAAGAAGCGAGGTGTCGATAACGTCTCTTTCGAACGGATGGATGCAGAAGAGCTGAAGTTGCCGGATGACGCGTTCGATGCGGGGCTCTGCGCCTTGGGCCTGATGTATTTTCCGGATCCCAAGCGTTCGATGGTGGAGATGCTCCGAGTATTGCGGCCCGGCGGTCGCTGCGTTGCGGCGGTTTGGGGCGAACGGAAGAACTGCGGCTGGGCGGAAATATTCCCCATCGTCGACTCGCGCGTCGAGTCGGAAGTCTGTCCCCTCTTCTTCCAGCTGGGAACCGGCGACGCACTGCAGTATACCTTCGAGCTTGGTGGCTTCAGCGATATTCGAATCGAGCGGTTATCGACCATCCTTGAGTACGCGACCGAGGAGGACGCCTGTGGAGCGGCCTTCGCTGGCGGGCCTGTCGCCCTCGCCTATTCCCGCTTCGACGATGAGACCCGGGAGCAAGCTCATTCCGAGTATCTCGACTCGATCTCAGGCTACCGAAACGGCAACGGCTACGAGATCCCCGGGGAATTCGTCATCGGGTACGGCCGCGCGGAGAAATGACTCCGCTCTGGCCGCGCCGCCCCCGGGACCGCATGTTCTGTGGAGCGTGCACAACGACGCCCAGCCCCACGTTACCTGGTTGAGCTGGAGGGAATCCGGATGGAATTCGAGACCCAGGCGCAGAAAGAGTGTTTTGACAAGGTCGGCCCGTGGGTGAAGGAGCTGTTCGGCGGCTCGGTCCTCAGGAAACCCGACAAGCCCATTCTGGGAGTGATGCACGGCTCGGCCTTCGCCCAGGTGGGCGTGTTTCCCTGGGGCCCCGACGACGCGATCATCACCACCCGCTCCTACGTCGTCACCGGCATCAAGATCACCCAGGAACTTCTTGTGTATCTACTGCAAGAGAACGCGGGGATGCGATTCGGCGCATTCGCGCTGGATGATGATGAAGACATCATCTTCGAGTACTCCATCGTAGGCTCCACCTGCGACCAACGAGAGCTCGAAGCCTCCGTGATCGCGGTGGCGCGCACCGCCGACGAGTACGACGATCGGATCGTCGCCCGCTGGGGCGGCGAGCGCGCGCTAGATCAGGTTCGTTGAGCGGATCGAGTGTGCGGCGCGCTCGAAGTCTGGCCTAGCTTCCTGCGCTTCCAGCACCACCACTGGTCTTGACCGCCACAGCATCGCTGGCGGCCACGCTAAACTCAGGCAGCCTGCTCGCCTCCAGCGCATCCCCTATGCCCTGGCCCTTCAGGATCACCTCGGAGTCTCCGGGTCTGAGCCCTGTCCGGGACGTCAGGAAATGACAGACCAGATCATCCCGGCCGTCATTGTTGACATCATCGACACCACAGTTGGGCACGCTCGTACCCCTCCAATGCATCGACTGCTCATCGCCAGTGCGTCCAAAGGTCAGTGAGCTCAAATCGAGTTGGCTCGCCACATCGAATTCCAGCGTCCCCAGAATGGCGACCGGGATCTTCCCCGAGTTCAGGTTAATGGGCTTCGGCGTGTCGGGGTCGCCCCCCGGTTTGACGTCGATGGTCAATTCCCCACTACACTCTGAGACATCGGTAACCTCCCACACCGGCCCCTGCTCGAGGTAGCCAGTGTTGCCCGAGGCCGTATTGTCTGCAGTAGTGCTTCCCTCACCCTCCTCCATCGGCCAATACCCGATCAACCCATCACTGCCAGCATCGATATCGATCTCTAGCGCAGCCGAGATTTCCTCGGCAGTCCGAGCACGATCCCAAACGCGCACATCATCCATGGCGCCGTTGAGGAACCGATCGTTGCGATTATAGCCCTTGTACTGCATCCCGAATCGCAAACCGCGGCCTGCTGCGTAGGCGACACCCTCACTGTAGGCCGCGGAGCCATCGACCATTCCGTCGACGAGCACGTTGATTGCCGATGCATCGAAGTCGTACGTTCCGGCCACGTGATACCATCGACCCCACTGCA